>NZ_CP072392.1:5198179-5388224 GCF_017742835.1 Aquabacter sp. L1I39 | reverse complement strand
CGATCGCCATGGAAGAGAAGCTGCGCTTCGCGATCCGCGAAGGTGGCCGCACGGTTGGAGCAGGTGTGGTCGCTTCGATCATCGAGTGATCGACGCGGACTTCGGTCTGCTTGAGATATGCAAGGGGCGGCATCGCAAGGTGCCGCCCCTTTGCTTTGAGGTTCGGCCTTGGTTCGTGCTTCCCTGATTCTCTCCCTGGCCTCCCTCCTGCTGGCCGCCGGCCTTGCGGGCATCCCCGACGCCTCTGGCGCGACGCGCTGCCCGGAGCGGCCGGCTTGCTCGGGCTGCGGCTGCAAGGGCGGGCCGGGTTATCGGGGGCCGGACGGGCGGTGCGTCGGCTTCAAGGATCTCGCGCGCGTGTGCGGCACGCCGCCTGAAACCCGTTGTGCCTTCGAGAATGCGCCCGGAACCGGGTCCAACCGCGATTGCGCCCAAGGTGCCACGGACGGCCCGCGCCCAACGGCCGCGACGCCATCCCCGACCCAAGGAGCCCCGGGCGGAAAGTGAGGGGGAGCCCCTTTCTTGCCGGCTGGGGACAGTGCGGGCGGGCGGCATGCGCGCCCCTTTACAGACGCCGCGCATGCCACTACACACACGCGTCCGATGCGCTGGGTCGCTTTCCCGGCGCGGCGGACTTTACCCTCGAAGGGGGAAGCCCGCCTGGGCCGCCTTCGGGGCGCCGGCATTAGGAGTGTAGCTCAACTGGTTAGAGCACCGGTCTCCAAAACCGGGGGTTGGGGGTTCGAGTCCCTCCACTCCTGCCAGGCGCCTCCGAAAGCAGACAGGGGAGAAACGGCGACGGCGCCGTTGCGGCGGTCCCCTTCGAACCACACATAAGGTCCCGCGGCCGGGATGCGGCAGGCTCGACGAGCCTTTCTTGCGATTCGGGCCGGCGGGACATGGGTCGCCGGCATGCCGTCGCGGCCCGAGCAATTGAGAGCCGCCCGGCGCATTGCGCGGGGGGGATCGGAAGACCCGCCATCGCGGACGCGCGGCGGAGGGTCGGGCAAGGAAGGGCGCCGGGGCGGCCAGAGGGCCGGCCGTAGCGCGGCGTCCGGACAGGTGCCGGGAGCCTTCCGGCACAAAGGTGTATGACATGGCCAAGAACAGTCCCACCCAGTTCTTCCAGCAGGTCCGCGCCGAGACGGCGAAGGTCACCTGGCCGACCCGCCGTGAAACCCTCATCACCACCGGCATGGTGTTCGTGATGGTGCTGCTGGCCTCGATCTTCTTTCTCCTGGCGGACCAGGTGATGTCGTTCGGCGTCAGCCAGCTCCTGAAAATCGGTCGGTGGTGAGCGTCATGGCCAAGCGCTGGTATATCGTTCACGCTTATTCCAACTTCGAGAAGAAGGTGGCCGACGCCATCCGCGAGCAGGCGGAGCAGCGCGGCGTCGCCGATCTGTTCGAGCAGATCCTCGTCCCCACCGAGAAGGTGGTGGAGGTGCGGCGCGGCCGGAAGGTGGACACCGAGCGGAAGTTCTTTCCCGGCTATGTGCTGGTGAAGATGGACCTCACCGACGAGGCCTTCCACCTCATCAAGAACACCCCCAAGGTCACGGGCTTCCTGGGCGCCGACAACAAGCCCATGCCCATTTCCGAGAACGAGGCCATGCGCATCCTGCAGCAGGTGCAGGAAGGCATCGACCGGCCCAAGCCCTCCATCAGCTTCGAGGTGGGCGAGACGGTCAAGGTCTCCGACGGCCCCTTCGCCAGCTTCAACGGCATTGTCGAGGAAGTGGACGAGACCCGTTCCCGCCTCAAGGTCGCCGTCTCCATCTTCGGCCGCGCCACCCCGGTGGAACTGGAATTCGGCCAGGTGGAGAAGGTCTGAGGATCTTCCCTTTCACGAACAAGGCCGGGCCGCCGCGAGGTGCCCGGCCTTTTTCTTTGGCGGCGCCGTGCCCTGCGGGCGTCGCGGCCTTAGCTCCGATGCCGCCCTGCGGGCGTCGCGCGTTCTCTATCTTTGACGCCGCCCTGCGGGCGTCGCACGTTCTCTATCTTTTACGCCGCCCTGCGGGCGTCGTCATGGCGATGACCCCCGCCAGGATCAGGCCCAGCCCCGCCAGCGCCGTCCCGGAGAGGTGCTCTCCCAGGGCAAGGACGCCAATGGCGACCCCGATGGGCACCCGCAAATAGGCCTGCGCCGTGGTGCCCACCGCGCCGAGCCGCTGCACCAAATGGAAATAAAGCACGAAGGCCAAGGCGGTGGAGGCCACGGACAAGGCCACCAAGGCACCCAGCGAACCGGGAGAGGGCGTCAGCATCCAGGGGCGGTCGATCAGAAGGCTCACCGGCACCAGCACCGACGCGCCGATGAGCAGAGATCCCGCCGCCGGAAAGAGCGGGTCCAGCCCCGCAAAGCGCCGCCCCCACACCGCCGCCCCGCCATAGCACGCACTGGCCGCGACCACCGCAAGCTGCGCTGCCACATCCCGCCCGAGGCCCGATAGCGCATCCACGCCCACGATGAGCAAGGTTCCCGCCAGTCCGCCGGCAACGCCGAGCAGCTTCCGCCCGCTCACCGCCTCGTGCCGGGCGAGGAGCGCGGTGACGAGGAAGGCGAAGACGGGGGAGGTGGCATTGAGGATGGTGGCGAGCCCCGCCTCGATGGAGCGCTCCGCCCAGGCGATGAGGGTGAAGGGCACCACGCTGTTGAGCAGCGCCTGCACCGCGCATTGCCCCCAGAAACGCCATGCCCGTGGCCAGGACAAGCCCCGCGCCTGCACCACCAGCGCCAGCAGGCCACCGGCGATGAGGGTGCGGGCGGCGATCAAGGTTACCGGCGGGATGGTCTCCACGCCCACGCGGATGAAGCTGTAGGAGGCCCCCCACAAGGTGGACAGGAGGAGCAAGAGAGCGAGGTCGGGCAGGGCAGGGGGGCGCATGGAGGTCCGGTGAGACAGGAAACGAGGGGGCTGCCCAACAGGGCCAGCCTCGGGTCTCATCTTAGCCGCGCCCACGCGCCAAAGGTTCGGCCACGGCCGAAGTATCGCCCTCTGCCCGGCGGGGATGGGGGGCGCTAGACTGGCGCCCCACATCCGGGAGAGCGGGAGAGGTGGCGGGACCAATCGTCGGGCTTGCGGGACGCCTGAGGCCGATGCGAAAGGCCGGCCTTCGCGGGCCGCATCCGCAGCCGGATGGCGCGCCAGGGGAGAATGAGGGGATGGACGCCAAGGAGAAGGCCATCGGCGCAGAAGGGGCCGGCCGTGCTGCGGACAGCGGCGCGGTCCCCTGGCCGGAACGCGGCCCGGGACGTGCGCGTCTGTCCGCCCGGCTCTCTGTCTCGCCCGCCGGCGCGCCCACCGCCGCGCCGCCTTCGCCCCCCAGTGACGGCGCAAACTTCGCATCCGGCAGCGCGGTGGCGGAGGTGGCTCATCTCATGGGCGATCCCGCCCGCGCCCACATGCTCTGTGCCCTCATGGGCGGCATGGCCCTCACCGCCGGCGAGCTGGCGGACCATGGCGGGATCACCCCCCAGACCGCCAGCGGTCACCTGGCGCAGATGGTGGCCGCCCGCCTGTTGGTGGTGGAGCGACAGGGCCGCCACCGCTATTTCCGCCTTGCCGGCATCGAAGTGGCGGAGGCTGTGGCGGCGCTGATGGCGCTCGCGGCCACCGGCCCCCGCCGGCATCGTCCGCCCGGGCCGCGCGATGCCGCCTTGCGCCGGGCCCGGACCTGCTACGACCATATGGCCGGGCGGCTGGCGGTGGCGCTGGCCGCTGCGCTTGAGGCCGGCGGGCATGTGGAACTGCATGAGGGTGCCGGGTTGGTCACCCCTGCCGGGCGGCTCTTCCTCGCCGAGCTCGGCATCGATGCCGAGCGCTCCGGGGTGGGCCGGAGGCCCCTGTGCCGCACCTGCCTCGACTGGTCGGAACGCCGGCCGCATCTGGCCGGCCGCCTGGGCGCGGCCCTGCTGGCGCGGTTCCTGGCGCTCGACTGGGTGGCGTGCGTACCGGGTAGCCGCGCCCTTACCGTGACGCGGAAGGGCGAGTCAGGCTTTGCCGACTGGTTTGGCATCGCGGCGAGGGGGGAGGATGAGCAGCCGGGTCGATTGTGAACGCCGGGAGCCTCGGGCAAGGGCGGGCACATTCCGTTGCCCGCGCGCAGAAGGAACATCCCCTTTGGGGGCTGCGCGACGCACGGTTTCAGCCTGCTGAGCATCGTCCCCGTCAGGCGCCGCGCGGGAATCGCGCACCGGGCGCTGCGCACTTTTGGCTTTGCGGACCACAATAATTCGATTAGTCTCGAAATATAGAAATATAGAGGGCCGATGGGCGCCCCCGCCTTTGGTTTCGGCCGCGGAACCCCGGTGCGAGATCCCGAGCGAAAGAGCAAAGCAGGCACATCATGGGTGTGGCGATGACGACCGATTTTCCCATCACCTTCTATCACAACCCCGCCTGCGGCACGTCCCGCAACGCCCTCGCCATGGTGGAGGCGGCGGGCTATGCGCCCGAGGTGGTGCTCTATCTGAAAGCGGGCTGGACGGTGGAGCTGTTGGGCGACCTGCTCGCCCGCATGGGGGCTGCCCCGCGCGACATCCTGCGGGAGAAGGGCACGCCGGCCGTCGAGCTTGGCCTGCTGGAGCCGGGCGTCTCCGATGAGGCGATCCTCGCCGCCATGGTGGCCCATCCCATCCTGGTGAACCGGCCCATCGTGGTGACGCCGCTTGGCGTGAAGCTCTGCCGGCCCTCCGAGGTCGTGCTTTCGCTGTTGGAGCGCCGGCCCGATCACTTCACCAAGGAGGATGGCGAGGTGGTGATCGCGAAGGGTTAGGGCGGTACTCCGCTTTCGCGCTCTTGCTTCGCCTCCAGCGTCATGCGCGGGCCTGTCCCGCGCATCCACGGCCCGTGACTTGTGCAGGCGCCCGGCCTCTGTTTGCGACATGGCTCCGCGCGCGTTCGGGGAGGTTGCTGGATATAAGAAAAATATCCTAGATGATATTCCTATTCCCCTGCGCCTCTGCTATGGTGTCCTTACCTGGCACCAAGGAGGGGCGCGTCCGGAGCGGCCTGACGGGTGGTGTCGGGGGCGGGTGTCCGACGGGACGGGGAATAACGCCCCCCGAACCGTTAGCAGAGGAGGCTGAAGGTCCTGGCGCACCGATCCGGCAGTGGTTCGGCCGGTGCTGATGGGAGAACCTGTCGCCCACGCGGCGCGGGGCCGAGGCCAGAAATCCCCGCGCGGGAGCGGACGGAGCCCGGCTCCGACGTCTAACCCATTTATCCCTGGCGCGCCGCCGCGCGCCGGCCGCTCCCGCATCCCTCCACCTCGCCATCGGCGGGGATGTTGGTACTGGGGCGCTCGCGTCCATGCTTCCCCCTCCCCAACCCTCCCCCGCCTTGCGGGAGAGGGGGCCTGTCGCGCCGGGGGAGAGGTTGAGTTGGCAGACATCTTTGACGGGGTGAGTGCCGCCCCGTCCAGGCGGACCAAAGTCCCCTCTCCCGCAAAGCGGGGGAGGGCTAGGAGGGGGCAAAGGGCTCCGGGGTGGGGAGAAGTTGAGGAAAAAGGCGGGGCGCGGCTTGGGGAGGAGGACGCTTCGTCCTTCCTTCGCCCTCCCCAACCCTCCCCCGCTTTGCGGGAGAGGGGGCCGGTCGCGCCGGGGGAGAGGTCGGGATGCGGACGCCGGGGCAGAACCGAATCACCGCCCCGTCAAGCGCACCAAAGTCCCCTCTCCCGCAAAGCGGGGGAGGGATAGGGAGGGGGCAAAGGCCCCCGGAGGACGGGGCGGGAGGGAGGACGCCGAGGTGATCCGGCCGGCCAATCCGCCGGACGCAAAGGAACCGGGAGACAAGAGGAAGGGCCGAAGCCATGACACCACGGCCCCGGCGCCGCCCTTCAGTCCTTCGGCCGGCGGTCGATGATGCGCTTGGCCTTGCCGGCGGCGGTGCGTTCGATGCCGCCGGGCTCGTGCAGTTCGATGCGGGTGGTGATGCCCACCGTATCCTTGATGCGGGCGAGGATCTGGCCGGCCACCGCGTCGAGATTGGCGCCCGCCCAGCGGTCCTCGCGGATCTCCGCATGCACGATCATCTCGTCCATGCGGCCCTCGCGGATGAGCTCCAGCTGGTAATGGCCCGAGCAGGTCTCGGCCTTCAGCAGGATCTCCTCGATCTGGGTGGGGAAGACGTTGACGCCGCGCAGGATGATCATGTCGTCCGAGCGTCCCGTCACCTTCTCCATGCGCCGCATGCCCGGCCGCGCGGTGCCCGGCAGAAGGCGGGTGAGGTCCCGCGTGCGGTAGCGGATGATGGGAAAGGCTTCCTTGGTCAGGGAGGTGAAGACCAGTTCGCCCTTGGACCCGTCGGGCAGCACTTCGCCGGTGATGGGGTCGATCACCTCCGGGTAGAAATGGTCTTCCCAGATGTGCAGGCCGTCCTTGGTCTCCACGCATTCCTGGGCGACGCCGGGGCCGATGACTTCGGAGAGGCCATAAATGTCCGTGGCATCCAGTGCGAAGGCCTGCTCGATCTCGGTCCGCATGGCATTGGTCCAGGGCTCGGCGCCGAAGATGCCATATTTGAGCGAGGTGGTGCGCGGGTCGATGCCGGCCTTCAGGAAGCCGTCCATGAGCGCCAGCATGTAGCTGGGCGTGACCATGATGGCGTCCGGCTTGAAGTCGTGGATGAGCTGCACCTGGCGCTCGGTCATGCCACCCGACATGGGCACCACCGTGCAGCCGAGCCGCTCGGCCCCGTAATGGGCGCCCAGGCCGCCGGTGAACAGGCCATAGCCATAGGCCACATGCACCATCTGGCCCGGCCGCACGCCGGCCGCGCGGATGGAGCGGGCCATCACGTCCGCCCACATGTCGATATCGGCTTGCGTATAACCCACCACGATGGGCTTGCCCGTGGTGCCCGAGGACCCATGGATGCGGGCGAGCTTCTCCCGCGGCACGGCGAACAGGCCGAAGGGGTAATGATCCCGCAGGTCCGTCTTCACCGTGAAGGGGAATTTGGACAGGTCCGACAGGCGCTTGAGGTCGGACGGGTGGACGCCCGCCGCATCGAACTGGGCCCGGTAGAAGGGCACATTCTCATAGGCATGGCGCAGCGACCAGGAGAGGCGCTCCAGCTGGAGCGCCTGGATCTCGTCGCGGGAGGCGCGCTCGGCGGCATCGAGGCCGCCCTTCACGTCGCGGTCGAAGGTATAGGCCGGGAGAGCCATGGGGTTCGTCTCCTCCACTCAAGGTCGCGTTTGCGAGGGGCGGTTCTCGTCCCCGGCCTCCGGCAGCATGCTGCCGCCGATGAGCCGGGAATGGCCGCGAAATTCAGCAATGGTCACGCCATCCTGCGTGACGGTCACGTCATAGATGCCGCTGCGCCCGGAGCGGGCCACCTCGCGTCCGGTGGCGATCAGGCGATGGCCCTTCAGTCCCGGCCGCAGATAGGTGATGGCGCACTGGGCCGCCACCACCCGCTCGCCATAGGAATTGCAGGCAAAGGCAAAGGCGCTGTCGGCCAGCGCGAAGATGAAGCCGCCATGAGCCATGCCGTGGCCGTTGGTCATGTGGTCGGCGAGCGTCATGGCGAGCTTCGAGGTGCCGGGGCCCACCTCCAGGATCTCGATGCCGAGGCCCTGGCTGGCATTGTCGGTCGACCACATGGCGGCGGCGGAAAGGCGCGCCACCTCGGCGGGATCGCGCGTCGGCGCGGCGGAGGCCGGGGCGCTCATGAGGAGCGGCCGGTAAAATGAGGCGCGCGCTTCTCCATGAAGGCTTTCACGCCTTCCGCATAATCCGGGGTCAGCCCCGCCTGGCGCTGCAGGTCGCGCTCCAGGTCCAGCTGGGCGTTGAGATCATTGCCGCCGGAGGCGTTGAAGGCCGCCTTGGTGAGGGCAAGACCCTGGGTGGGCTGGGTGGCCAAGCGCGCTGTGAGGGCGCGCGCCTCGTCCTGGAGGGCGGCATCATCCACCACCTTCCAGATCATGCCCCAGCTCTCGGCGGTCTCCGCCGGCACCGGCTCGGCGAGCAGCGCCAAAGCGCGGGCCCGGGCATCGCCGATGAGGCGCGGCAGGAAATAGGTGCCGCCGGAATCGGGCACCAGGCCGATCTTGGCGAAGGCCTGGATGAACTTGGCCGAGCGGGCCGCCAGCACGATGTCGCAGGCGAGCGCGATGTTCGCCCCCGCTCCCGCCGCGACCCCGTTGACCGCGCACACCACCGGCTTGCGCAAAGCCCGGATGCGGCGGACCAGCGGATTGTAGAAGGCCTCGATGGTGGCGCCGAGGTCGCGCGGGGCATCGGAAGGGGACCGGTCGCTCAAATCCTGCCCGGCGCAGAACCCCCGTCCCGCGCCCGTGAGCAGGACCGCGCGCACGCCTTCGTCCTGCCCGGCCGCGTCGAGGGCGTCCGCCAGCGCCCGGTGCAGGTCCTCATTGAAGGAATTGAGCCGGTCCGGCCGGTTCAGCGTCAGCGCGGTCCAGCCTTCGTGGCGGTCCACGAGAAGAATTGGCTCCACTCCATCCTCCCAGTCGGGCTCTGTATGAGCCTCTTGAATTAACCGATCGATCGGTTAATCTTTAGCGCAAGGGGCGAGCTTGTCAACAGACGGGCAGACGGCTCCGCCATCAGGGAGGAGAGTATGGCTGATCTGTTCCAGGCGCACCGCGCGCTTCTGGAGGCTGCGGTCACGGCAACCCGCGAGCGCGGCTTCTGGAGCGCCTTCTCGGAGGTGCCACGCACCTATGGCGAGGCCGCGCCGGCAGAGGGCAAAGCCGCCTTCGAAGCCCTCATCGGCCGGCCCTTCGATCTTGGCCAGGCAGGTGATCTGGCTCCGGTGGGCAGCGAAGTCTCGCCTTATGGCCTGAAGCTCGGCATTACCTATCCGGCGCTGAGCACCGAGGCGCTGGTGGCTGCTGCCGGGCGCGCCGCGCCGGCTTGGGCGGAGGCCTCGGTCGAGGCGCGGGTGGGCGTTGCCCTTGAAATCCTGGTGCGGCTCAACACAGCCAGCTTCCTGATGGCCCATGCGGTGGAGCACACCACCGGCCAGGCCTTCGCCATGGCCTTCCAGGCCGGCGGTCCACATGCCCAGGATCGGGGCCTGGAGGCGGTGGCCTATGCCTATAAGGAGATGGCCGAGGTGCCCGGCGCGGTGCGCTGGGAAAAGCCGGCGGGGCGCAGCACCATCCGCCTCGACAAGGACTTCCACATCGTCCCGCGCGGCCTCGGCCTCGTCATCGGCTGCGCGACCTTTCCGACCTGGAACAGCTATCCGGCGCTCTTCGCGGACCTTGTCACCGGCAATGCGGTGATCGTGAAGCCCCATCCCGCCGCCATCCTGCCGCTGGCGATCACCGTGAAGATCGGCCGTCAGGTGCTGGCCGAGGCGGGCTTTGATCCCGATGTCCTGCAACTGGCGCCCGACACGGCCGAGGCGCCGCTCGCCAAGGAACTCGCGACGCACCCAGCGGTGGGAATCGTCGATTTCACCGGCTCGCCGGCCTTCGGCGGCTGGCTGCGCGACCATCTGCGCGGCAAGCTGCTCTTCACGGAGGAGGCGGGGGTCAACACCATCGTCATCGCCTCCACGGCGAGCTTCGCTGGCATGTGCCAGAACATCGCCTTCTCGCTCTCGCTCTATAGCGGGCAGATGTGCACGGCGCCGCAGACACTCTTCATTCCAGGCGGCGGCATCGCCACCGACGAGGGCCATAAGAGCTTCGAGGAGGTGGCCGCGGGCATAGCCGGCGCCATCGACGCTTTGCTGTCCGATCCCGCCCGCGCCGCCGCCGTGCTGGGCGCGATCCAGAACCCGGCGACCCTGGAGCGCATCTCTGCCGCCCGCAGCCTCGGCCGCGTGGTCCGTGACAGCGCGCCCCTCGCCGGCGCCGCCCGCACCGCGACGCCGCTGCTTCTCGCCGTGGAGGCCGCCGACGAGGCGGCCTATCTGGAGGAACGCTTCGGCCCCATCGCCTTCCTGGTGGCGGTGGACGATTCCGCCGACGGCATCGCCCGCGCCGCCCATGCGGCCCGCGAGAAGGGTGCCATCACCGCCGCCCTCTACAGCACGGACGAAGACGAGATCCGCGCCGCCGCAAAGGCCAGCGCGCAAGCCGGCGTCGCCCTCTCGGTGAACCTCACGGGGGGCATCTATGTGAACCAGAGCGCGGCCTTCTCGGACTATCACGTCACCGGCGCCAATCCCGCCGGCAATGCGTGCCTCACCGACGCCGCCTACATCGCCGGCCGCTTCCGCATCGTCTGCGTGCGCCGCCCGGCCACTGCCGCCTGAGCCGGACAGATTGGAGACAGACATGGTCGACGCCTTTATCTGCGACTTCGCCCGCACGCCCATCGGCCGCTATGCCGGCGCCCTGAAGGACGTGCGCGCCGACGATCTGGCCGCCCATCCCATCCGCGTCCTGAAGGAGCGCAACGGGGGCGTGGACTGGGAGGCCGTGGACGACGTGATCCTCGGCTGCGCCAACCAGGCGGGCGAGGACAATCGCGACGTGGCCCGCATGGCCGCCCTCCTGGCCGGGCTGCCCGTGAGTGCGCCTGGCACCACCATCAACCGCCTGTGCGGCTCGGGCCTTGATGCGGTCGGCATGGGCGCCCGCGCCATCATGACGGGCGACGCAGATCTCATCATCGCCGGTGGTGTGGAAAGCATGACCCGCGCGCCCTTCGTGCAGGGCAAGGCGACGGAGGCCTTCGCGCGGCAGGCGGAGATCTACGACACCACCATTGGCTGGCGCTTCATCAACCCGCTCATGAAGGCCCAGTACGGCGTCGATTCCATGCCGGAGACCGGCGAGAACGTGGCCGAGGACTTCGCCATCTCCCGCGCCGACCAGGACCTCTTTGCCTGGCGCTCCCAGCAGCGCACCAAGGCGGCGCAGGAGGCGGGCTTCTTCGCCCGCGAGATCGCGCCCATCGCGGTCAAGGCCAAGAAGGGCGCGGTCGCACTGGTGGAGGTGGACGAGCATCCGAGGGGCGACACCACGCTGGAACAACTCGCCGCTCTGAAGACACCGTTCCGTAAGGACGGCGGCTCGGTGACCGCTGGCAATGCCTCGGGCGTCAATGACGGGGCCGGGGCGCTGATCCTGGCCTCTGAGGCGGCGGCGAAAAAATATGGCCTGACGCCCCGCGCCCGCGTCGTCTCGGTCGTGCAGGCCGGCGTGCCGCCGCGCATCATGGGCATCGGTCCGGCACCGTCGACGCAGAAGCTACTGGCCAAGAACGGCCTCTCCCTGGCCGACATCGATCTCATCGAACTCAATGAAGCCTTCGCCTCCCAGGCCTTGGCGGTGCTGCGCCAATTGGGCCTCCCGGACGATGCCGAGCACGTCAATCCGCACGGTGGCGCCATCGCGCTCGGCCATCCGCTGGGCATGTCCGGCGCACGCCTCGCCATGACGGCGGTGAGCGCACTGGAGGTGCGCGGCGGCAAGCGGGCGGTGGCCACCATGTGCATCGGCGTCGGGCAGGGCATCGCCGCGCTCATCGAGCGGGTGTGAGCCGGGCGCATCGCTACAGGACGCCGCGCCTGAGGGCGCGGCCTCTTCTCCTCGAAGACACAGGACGCGCCCTGCCATCGGCTCGGCTGCTCCCCTCCAGGCAAAAAAAGGCACGCTATGACAAACGCCGCCGCTTCCCTTGATGTCTCTGCCGCGCCGCTGGCGCTTGAAAGCTATGCGCTGGGCCGCTTCGTGCCGACCGGCCCCGATGCGGTGGACATTCCCAGCGCCATTGACGGGAGCCTCGTGGCGCGGGCCTCCACCAAGGGGCTCGACTTCGGCGCCATGGTCCACCACGCCCGCGCCGTGGGCGGACCGGCGCTCAGGGCCATGACCTTCCATGAGCGGGCCGACCGGCTGAAGGCGCTGGCCGCCTATCTCTCCGAGCGCAAGGAGCCGCTCTATGCCCTGGCGCTGCTCACTGGCGCCACCAAGCGGGACAATCTCATCGACATCGATGGCGGCATCGGCACCCTCTATGCCTATGCCTCGCGCGGCCGGCGCGAGTTGCCGAGCGAGCGCTTTGTGGTGGAAGGCACGCCCGAAAGCCTCTCCAAGGGCGGCTCCTTCCTGGGCACCCATATCCTGACGCCGCTCCAGGGCGTAGCGGTGCACATCAACGCCTTCAACTTCCCCTGCTGGGGCCTCTTGGAAAAGCTGGCGCCCGCCATCCTGGCCGGCGTGCCCGTCATCACCAAGCCGGCCACCGCGACCGCCTATGTGGCCGAGGCGCTGGCGCGGTTGATCGTTGAATCTGGCACGCTTCCCGAAGGCGCCTTCCAGTTCATCTGCGGGTCGACGGGCGATCTGCTGGACCACCTCACCGGACAGGATGTGCTCTCCTTCACCGGCTCCGCCGAAACCTCCGGCGCGCTGCGCAATCATCCGGCTGTCTCGCGCAATGCGGTGCGCTTCATCGCCGAGCGGGACAGCCTGAATGCCGCCGTGCTCGGCCCCGACGCGGTGCCGGGCGCGCCGGAATTCGACCTCTTCGTGAAAGAGGTGGTGCGCGAGATGACGGTGAAGGCGGGCCAGAAATGCACCGCCATCCGCCGCATCCTGGTGCCCCGCGCCGTGGCGGGAGAGGTGGCCGAGGCGCTCTCCGCCCAGCTTGCCGCCATCCGCATCGGCGATCCCCGCCGGGACGAGGTACGCATGGGCGCGCTGGCCTCGCTTGCCCAGCGCGAGGCGGTGCGGGCAGCCGTTGCGGAGATCGCGACCGAGGCGAAGATCATCGCCGGCGACCCGGCCAATGTCGATCCGGTGGGCGCCGATGCCGCGACGGGTGCCTTCCTGGCGCCTGTCCTGCTCCGCTGCGACAGCCCGTTGGATGCCCACGCGCCGCACGCAGTGGAAGCCTTCGGCCCGGTTGCCACCCTCATGCCCTATGACAGCCTCGCCGACGCCGTGGCCATCGTGGCGAAGGGGGAGGGGAGCCTTGTCGCCTCTGTGTTCACCTATGATGCCGCCGTGGCGGAAGACCTGGTGTTCGGCATTGCGTCCCACCACGGCCGGGTGCTGGTGGTGGACCGGGATTGCGCCAAGGACTCCACCGGCCACGGGTCGCCTCTACCCGGCCTCATCCATGGCGGCCCGGGACGGGCCGGCGGCGGCGAGGAGATGGGCGGCTTGCGGGGCGTGTACCACTACATGCAGCGCACCGCGCTCCAGGGCTCGCCTGCGCGGCTCTCTAGCTTGACCCGCTCCTGGATCAAGGGTGCCCCGGCGCCCGTCACGCCCGAGCATCCCTTCAAGCGGCCGTTCGATGCGCTCGCCATCGGCGAGAGCGTGGAGACGGCGAGCCGCGTCATCTCGCTGGATGACATCGAGCATTTCGCCCATTTCACCGGCGACACCTTCTATGCCCACATGGACGAAGAGGCAGCCAAGGCCAATCCCTTCTTCCCGGGTCGGGTGGCGCACGGCTACCTCATTCTGTCCTTCGCCGCCGGCCTGTTCGTGGACCCGGCGCCCGGCCCGCTGCTGGCCAATTACGGCCTCGACAATCTGCGCTTCCTGAAGCCGGTTTCGCCCGGCGACGAGATCAAGGTGCGCCTCACGGTGAAGCAGAAGCAGGCCGCGCGGCTGCCGGCCTATGGCGAGGTGCGGTGGGATGCGGAAGTGTTCAACCAGAATGGCGAGACGGTCGCCCGCTACGAGTTGCTCACCATGAGCGCCCGCACGTCCGTGGCGTGAGGCGCGCCCCCGCAAACGAAAGCGGCCCCGTTCGGTCCGACCGGGGCCGCTTATTCTTGAAAGGCCGCAGGCGAGGTCAGGCCGCCCGGCGCGGTCCCACCGACTGGACCGGCGTGAAGCTGTCCGCGTGCGCCGCCGCCCACTCGGCGGCATAGGGCGTCGCCTCGGGCGTATTGATAAGGATGCCGGGGTCGAGGAAGGGATAGAGCTTGTCCAGGGGCTTTGCTTCCACCGGCGTGATCCGGTGCCACACATGGTGCGGAGCCAGCTCGCTGGGATGGGCAAGGCCCGCCGCCGCCACGAGATCGGCGAGGGCAGAGACGGTGTGGCGCTGGTAGCTTGCCACGCGCTCGGCCTTGTCGGCCACCACGAGGCCCCGCTGGAGATGAGGGTCGTTGGTGGTCACGCCCGTCGGGCAATGGCCGGTGTGGCAGCGCATGGACATGACGCAGCCCAGCGAGAACATGAAGGCGCGGGCCGCGTTGCACCAGTCGGCGCCCACCGCCATGTTGGCCGCCATGGAGAAGCCGGAGGTGACCTTGCCGCTGGCCACGAGGCGCACCTTCGGGCGAAGCCCGGTGCCCACGAGGGCATTGCGCATGAGCACCAGCCCTTCGCGCAGCGGCATGCCCATATGATCCGCCAGTTCCTGGGGCGCGGCGCCCGTGCCGCCCTCGGAGCCGTCGATGACCACGAAGTCGGGGTGGATGCCAGTCTTCACCATGGCCTTGGCGATGGCGAAGACCTCGCTGGGATGGCCGACGCACATCTTGATGCCCACGGGCTTGCCGCCGGACAATTCGCGCAATTGGGCGACGAACTCCATCATCTGGGCGGGCGTCGCGAAGGCGGGGTGCCGCGAGGGCGAGATGCAGTCCTCGCCCAGTGGGATGCCCCGGATCTCGGCGATCTCTGGCGTCACCTTGGCGGCGGGCAGGACGCCGCCATGGCCAGGCTTGGCGCCTTGGGAGAGCTTGATCTCCACCATCTTGACCTGGGGGTCGGTCGCCTTCTCGGCAAACCGCTCAGGCGAGAAGGAGCCGTCGCGGTTGCGGCAGCCGAAATAGCCCGAGCCCAGCTCCCATACGATGTCGCCGCCATGGAGCCGGTGATAGGGGCTGAGGCCGCCCTCACCGGTGTCGTGGTAGAAGCCGCCCGTCTTGGCGCCGAGATTGAGCGCTTCAATGGCATTGCGGCCCAGTGAGCCGAAGCTCATGGCCGAGATATTGAGGGTCGCGGCCGCATAAGGCTTGGCGCAGGTGCCTTCCCCGACCATCACCCGGAATGGCTCTTCCGCCACCGGCATGGGGGAGAGGGAATGGGTCATCCATTCATAATGGGAGGCGTTGGTGTCGAGTTCGGTGCCAAACGTCTGCCGGTCCTCCTGGCTCTTGGCCCGGGCATAGATCAGCGAACGCTGGTTGCGATTATAGGGGTGCCCTTCCAGATCGTCCTCGACGATATACTGGCGCAGATAGGGCCGCAGCGCCTCGAACACCCAGCGCATGGAGCCGATGACGGGATAGTTGCGCAGCAGGGAATGGCTTTCCTGCGTCACGTCGAACACCCCGATCCACGCCAGCGGGAAGAGAACGCAGAAGGCGAACAGCCAAGCCGGGTTGCCCACGAACGAGGCGATGAGGGTCAGCACGCACAAGGCGATGATGATCGCGAAGGTGCTGTAGCGGCCCATGAGAAGGCGGGCGCTCTGGCTGAGGTGGAAGGGCATGCGTCTCCCCACTTCGTATTTTTTACAAGTCCAGTCCTGACGGCACCGTAGAGCTTGCGCGCCCTACGGAAAAGCCGCCCTGATCCAGACGTGCTGGTACTTTATGACCGGAATGGCTGCGATTGTCGCCTTAGAGCGCGATCCCATCAGATTGAATCAATCTGATGGGTGAATCGCCCTCTAACCCATTGATAGAGAATGCGTGATCCGATCAGATGGCGATGCCATCTGATCGGCGCATGCTCTAGGCGGCGTCGGCAAGAGCGCCCTTGAACCGCGCCTCCAGGGCCCGCATGGCGGCAATCTGGAGCGGAAGTTCGCTCCAGTAGCGGCGATGCAGTTCCAAATTGAGGATGGCGCCCGCATCCAGGCGACACTGGTCGGCGATGGTTTCCCAGGGGATCGAGCCCCAGCCGAGCGGCAGGTGCAGATCGCCCTCGCCCAGCGCGAGCCTTTCCGCGTCGTCGATGGCCCAACTGCGGGCGGGCGTGCCGAAGCTGTCATGCACGTGCACATGACGGGCAAAGGGGGCAAGGGCCGCGACCTCAGGCAGGAAGTCCAGCCGCCCTTGGGTGCAGTGGATGAAGGCGTGGCTCACATCCAATGTCGCCCGCACGTAGGGATGGGCGATGGCGTCGATCTCTTCGGCAAGCCGGGAGGGCGATGCCGTCTCGCGCATGGCCTCGAACGCGAAAACATTCTCGACACAGACCGTTACGCCGAGCGGCGCGGCAAGGTCGCCCGCCTTCTGGAGCGCTTCCCTCTGGCGTACATAAGCCACGCGCACATAATCATCGGGGTCGCGCACGCAGCCGGTATGGATCACAAGGTTTGCCGCACCCACCGCGCCCGCCACCTCGATCGCGGCCGCCAGGAGCCGCTCGTGCGCCGGCAGCTGGGAGGGAACTTCCATAAGGTTGATGGCGAGATGCCCATGCACGGTATAGCCGAACGGCCGGCCTTCCAGACAGCGCCGCAGCTTGTCCAGCCGCTCGGGGATGATCCGGCCGCCCGCAATCATGGTCCAGGCGAACAGGGGAAGTTCGACGAAGTCTACACCCAGGCGCTCAGCTTCATCGAGCTTGCCGGCAAGATCGTCGAAATCAGGCGATGTGGCACGAATGGAGTAGCCGATACCCCGGATGCCGGCACTCTGTACGGCGGTGGCCATGGTCTTATTCCCCCAATCCGTCAGGAGCGGGGACCATAGGCGTGAACGCAGCCGAAGGCACGTGAATTTTGCATTGCAGCCAACGACATGCTGCGACGCCGCGTCATTCCCGAGGGGCGCACAGGCGCCGCACCTGCTTTGCCAAAGTCATGGGATCAAAGGGCTTCGCGATCACACCTGTCGCGCCAAGCGCGAGAAAGTGGGCGATTTCATGCTGCTGCGTGCGTGCGGTGACAAACCCCACCGGAATGGCACGGGTAGCCTCGTTTTTGCCAAGTTCCGCGAAGGCGGTCGGACCGTCCATCACGGGCATCATCACGTCCAGAAGAATCAGGTCCCAGCCCCCTTCGCGTGCCCGGTCCAAAGCCGTGGCCCCTGATGAGGCGGTCTCCACCTGGATGTCGGGATCGAGGCTCAGCGACAGCGTGACAATCTCGCGGATGTCCGCCTCGTCGTCCACATAGAGGATGCGCAGCGTCATGAGGCGGTGTTCTCGTCGGTTCGGTCAGCCTTTGAGGCGGGGAAGGCCGATCTCACCGCGTCTTGCGCGGCGGGAAAAAGAGCGGCGCGGGATCGGGCGAAGGCTTCGAAAGCGGCGCTCACGGCCCGGTCGCGCGCATGGGGCGAGCAGGCCGCCACCGGCACGCCGCGCTGGGCGAGGGTCGCCAGGGCGCCCACCATCTCTTCCAGCCTGGACCCGGATTCCGAAAGGTCCACCACGGCGAAGGCGCATGTGCCCATGGCGAGGGCCGCCTGCGCATCGTCCGCCGAATTGGTGGCGAAGACGGTGGCGAAGTCCCGGGTGGCTTCGGCAAAGCGCCGCCGTACCTCGCCCGATGTGCACACATGGAGAATGGGTGGCTTCTCCGTACGAGCCCCATAGCGCAGGACCAGGGCTGCGATCCTCTGCGGATCGGGAGGCATGTCCAGCCAGTCGGCCACCGGCAATGCGCGGACCCCGTTCTGCGCGATCCCATCGGCGCCGGGCGCCAGCAGCAGGAGCGGCGTGAGGCGGGTCCTCTCCGCCCGACGCAGGGTCCGCAGAAGGGTGACGCCGTCTCGATCCCGCAAGGTGGGGGCCACCAGGATGATGCCATAGGGGCGCAGGGCCGCCCGGCCCTCCGCCTCGGCGGCGGTCGCCGCCACGTCGATGCCTAGTCCGAGCTCCTCGAGGTCCGCCGCCACAGCGCCGGCGCGCGCAGCGTCGCTGTCCACCAGCAGCAGCGGGGTGAGGACAGGCTCGGCTGCCGGCGCCTGGAGCGGAAGGCGCGCCGGCAGATCCACATGGAAGGTGGTGCCGACCCCTTCGTCGGTCTCGAAAGACACCCGGCCATTGTGGTGGTCGACGATCTCCTTGACGATGGCGAGCCCAAGGCCGGTCCCACCGCGTTGGCGCGTGTCGGAGTTGTCCGCCTGGGCGAAGCGAGTGAACATGCTGGCACGGAACGACGGGGGGATGCCCGTCCCGTGGTCCTCGACGCAGGTGCGCACCATGTCTTCCCTGCGCTCCACCCTGACCTGAACCACGTCGTCCGCAGCGGAGAACTTGACCGCGTTGGAGATCAGGTTGGTCAGCACCTGAATGAGCCGGTCGTGGTCCCCCACAACGGTGCTGTCGAGATCGGTCAGCGCCATCTGCAGATGGACATTGTGCTGCGCGGCAAAGCCGAGATTCTGTTCCACCGCCTCCCGCGCCACGTCCGCCATGGACACCGGCTCCCGGGCGAATGTGATGGCGGAGGCCTGCATCTTCTGGATGTCGAGGATGTCGTTGATGAGCCGCACCAGGCGTCTGCTGTTCTGGTGTGCGATGGTGACGAGGCGCTTCGCGGTCTCCGGCAGGGGGCCGGCCGCGCCCCCGTCCAGCAGCCCGAGTGATCCGGAAATCGAGGTGAGGGGCGTGCGCAGTTCGTGGCTGACGGTGGAGACGAACTCATTCTTGGCGATGTCCGCCCGCTTTCGCTCCGTCACGTCATGGAGAATGGCCACCAAGTGGTTCCCGTCGCTGGCCCGCATCTGTCCCACCGCCACGTCGATGGGAAAGCGCGAGCCGTCCTTTCTATGGCCGGTGAATTCGGCTGCATGCCCACCGGCGGCGGCATTGGCCTCCAGCATGCGCAAGGCGTCGCCCGGCTCCGTGCCGTCCGGCAGGGCGAGGAGGTCCGCCACCGAGCGGTCCTGCAACTCCTCCTGCGTCCAGCCGAACATGCGGGTGGTGGCGGGGTTGCTCGTTTCAATGCGTCCGGCGCTCCCGACGGTCACGATGGCGTCCATTGCGCTAGCCAGGATGGCGCGGTGCCGGGCCAGCGTGTCGGCGAGTGCCAGCTCCGCCCGCCTTCGGCCAAGAAGATGCGCGATGATCACCAGTGTTGAGCCCGCCACCACGGCAATGGCGGCCGCGAGCATCAGGAGAACCGTCTGACGCGTCCGCTGGCTGGCCACTCGCACCTCATAGGTGCGCCGCTCGATGGCCGCCACCTCCTCGCGGGAAATGTCGGAGACGGTGGAGCGGATCTCGTCCATGAGCGACTTGCCGCGCCGAGTCTCCATCACGCTTGCGGCCGAAATGCTGCCAGAGACATTGCGGGTGGCGACCATGTCCCGCAGCAGCCGCATTTCCTCCTCGGCGAAGCGGGCCAGCTCTTTCAATGCCACTGCATGCTGCGGGCGTTCGACAGCCAGCCGGGCGAGCGAGGCGATCTCGTCGGCGATCACCGCCCGGGTACGTTCCAGTGGCGCCAGGAACTCCTCGCGGCCGGTGATCACATAGCCGAGCGTGCCGCTTTCGGCCTGAAGCAGGTCCTCGTAGATGCTCTGCAGGTTGTCGCGGATGGAGGAGGAATAGAGCAGGTCTTCCCGCAGGTGGTTTCCGGCCGCAAATTCCTTGAAAGTGGCAAAGCCCACGCCAAGCACGATGGTCACCGCCACCAGCGCCGCCAGAATGGTGACGGCGGTGACACGCCGGATGCCCCGTCGGTGCCTGCGCCGCTCATGTCGCGGCTGCGCCTTACCGGACATCCAACCAACCTTTCATTTCGATCGCGCGAAGGTGCTCCGCCCCTTCGCGCCCGATCGCCGACCCCGGGCAAGGCGCGTCGACCCAGACGCTACCTGTCTTCCTGCCAAGTTCCTGTGCAAATGGTCAAGCTCTAGCCGCAAGGCATGGCGCGGGCGCCGTGTCCCGCCCTCGTTCCAGCCACAAGTCCAGGAAGCCGGTGAGCCAGCGGCAAATGGCCGGGTCGTAGCGGGACCACCCTTCCAAATGCGCTTCTCCGGGCTGGGCTCCCGGCAAGCCCAGCTTTTCCGCACCGCGGATGGTCCAGCGGCACATCATTTCATGTGTGACTTCCGGATGGAACTGGATGCCATAGGCGCACCGGCCATGACGGAAGGCCTGGTTGGGGAAGACGTCCCCGCAGGCCAGCAATTCGGCACCTGTGGGAAGGTCAAAGCCTTCCGAATGCCAGTGATACACGTGGCTTGGCCAGGGCAGGACGCCCTCGGCTGACGGCGTCGGACGCACGGGGTAATAGCCGATCTCGCTCAGCCCTTCCCCGTGTCGCGCCACCCGCGCGCCCAATTGCACGGCCATGAGCTGCGCGCCGAGGCAGACGCCCAACAGCGGCTTGTCCGCGGCCATGACCATGCCGACGAAATCGACTTCGCGGCGGATCCAGGGATGGGGATCATTGGCACTCATGGGGCCGCCGAACACAACGGCACCCGCGTGCTCCGCCATGCTGGAGGGCAGGTCATCGCCGAGGGCTGGCCGGCGCACATCGAGTTCGTAGCCCCTCTGCTCCAGCCGCAGGCCGATGCGGCCAGGAGTTGAGTGCGCCTGGTGCAAAATGATCAGAATGCGTTCCCGGCGGGCGGACGGCGCGGGCTCCAACCCGCAGCTCCACCCTTCGTCACTGCTCCGTCTGTCCACCTTCCGCTTCCGCCTCCTCGCGGACCTCGCGCCGGATCTGGACGCGCTCTCTCGAACCTACATGCAAAAGTTCTGCCGCCCGCCAGACGAGGTTGTCCTCGAACTCGGTGAGGCCGCCATCGGCGTAGGCCACCTCGAACATCATCTCGACCACGCGACGGCGCCCCTCATCGTCCAGCGCGCGGTTGAGGATGCTGGTAAAGGCATAAAGGTCCACCGCTTCGGCATCCCGCGCGATGGCCAATTCGATGAGCGCCTCGGTGTGCTCCTCATCCAGATTGAAGCGCGAGGCGAGGATGTTTTTGACGATGTCCCGCTCGTCATCGGTCACGGCGCCGTCGATGGACATGACGTGCACCAGCAGGACCGCGGCCGCCAGGCGATAGTCGTTCTCGGCGAAAGCTGCCGCGTCCCGGTGGCCGCCGGTAATTTCTGAGATGAAGTCGGACAGGACGCGGAACATGGCTCTCCCTCGGGCCTCTGGCTCTTGTTGGTGCCTGAAGCAGACGACGGGAACAAGGCGAAGCTGCGCCCAGAGCTTCCGCCAGGTTAAAATCTGCGCGAGGTGTTGCGTTGAGGCAGCGCCGGCCCGCCCCTACTGGTTGGGCTGCTTCGGCGCGGGCATGCGCGTGCGATAGTCGCTGTTGATGCGCGTGGTGGAATCTCCTTCTCCGGGACGGGTCACGGGCGGGGGAGGGGGCACCATATTCTGCCGGGGCGCCGGTGGCGTCACGGTCGGGGGCTGCACGATAATCACTTGCGGCGGGTTAGGCTTGGTTTGCGCCACGGCGGGGCAGATGCCCAATGTTGCGGCAGCCGCCAGGACCACACCTGCGATGCCCGCCCGCGCCGGCAAAATGCCCCGCATTCCGCCTTTCATGATCTCCATGCTCCTACCCTCCGGGAACCTCCCGCCTTCTGCCGTGCTTATTGGCATGCGCGAACGGCTCCGCCTACTGCCGTGTTTCGTTCCAATCCTTACGCATGTGGGAAGCGCACTCCGGTATTCAAGGTGTTGAACGCTAGTGATCGTGTCTGGATGTTGATAATGACGCAGAGGAATTTCGGAACAAAGGCGGCCAATTCGTGTTCTTCCCATGTAATCAATCGCAGCGCGCCGCCTTGATGCGATGCTGCCAACGAGGGAGTTACGCATGAAGAAAGAACTTCTGTCCGCCGCCGCCGTGGCCGTGATGCTGGCGTCTCCGGCTTTCGCGCAGTCCACCTCTCCGTCCGCCCCCTCCAGCAACACGCCTTCCGCCACGACCCCCGCGCCGGGTGCGGCCGGAACCACCGCGCCCTCCACGACCGCTCCGGCCACCGGCGGCTCGGCGGCGACCATGAACACCGGCGGCACCACTGCTTTCATTTCCGAGCAGATGCAGGAGCAGTGGCTGGCTTCCAACCTGATCGGTACCAAGGTGCGCGGCACCGGGGATGAATCGGTCGGCGAGGTGAACGATGTGCTGCTCGACCGCAACGGCAATGTGGTCGGTGCCGTGATTGGTGTCGGCGGCTTCCTCGGCATGGGCGAGAAGGATGTGGCCGTGCCTTTCACCGCGCTTCAGATGGTGCGTAACTCGGACGGTGACCGGCTCATCCTGAACAAGTCCAAGGACGAGCTGAAGAATGCGCCGACCTTCAAGGAATACACCCGTTCCGGCACGGGTACGGCGACCGGAACCGGCGCGACGCCTCCGGCTGGCGCTCCCGCCACCACCCGCTGATTCCCCTCCGAACGGATCTAAGCCAAGATCAACCCCCGTCGCTGATGCGGCGGGGGTTTTTGGTGTGGCCGCTCGGCCCCCTGCGCATGGTCTTCGGCGCACGCTATATCGGCGCCCTATTTCCCAGTTACAGGAGATCCCAACGGCAGCCGGAGGGCGAGCGCTCAGCGGCGTCGGCCCCGCGTGATCAGAGGAGCGTCTGCCATTGGACACGTCTCGGCGGCAAATTCTCCTGGTGGAGGACGAGCCTTTTGTGGCCCTCGTGGCGCAGCAGATCCTTGAGGACGAAGGCTTCGCCGTGCATGTGGCGGCCTCCGGCGCCGATGCCTTGTCGATCGCGAAGGAGGGGGGGACGGAGATCCGGGTGGCGCTGGTGGACTTCGGGCTTCCGGACGTGCGCGGCGACACGCTGGTCGCCCAATTGCGCGAGATCCTGCCCGGCCTGCGCATTGTGGTGGCGAGTGGCTACGGCGCGGACGAACTTGTCGCCATGTTTCGCGATCTGCCCGGTGTCGGCATCGTGTCCAAGCCTTATGACGGGGATACGCTCCTGACGGCCCTGCGACGGGCTGATCCCGGTTTTTTGCCGAGGGAATGAACGCAGCCAGCCGTTCGTCAAACGGTGTCGCGGGGCCTCCATACGGAAAAAGGCGGCCCGGTTGACCGGAGCCGCCTTTATGCGCAGTCGTCGATGGGAAATCAGCGGCGCAGGAACATCTGGCCGAGCACGAAGCCCACTCCAGCAGCGATGGCGATGGAGGTGACCGGCTGTGCCTGGATGGAATGGCGCAAGGTCATGTATTGGTCCTCGGCCCAGTCCGTTACTTCTCCCATGGCGACTTCGGCCTCCGTGGTGGCGCCCTTGACGCCGTCGCGCGCCGTCTTGCCCAGGGTGTCGGTCAATTGGGCGAGGTCGGCCTTCAGCGCCGCCAGGTCGCTCCGCAGTTCGGCGAGCGCGTCGCCGGGCTTGGCCGTGCCATTGGTGTCAGCGGTGAAGCTGGACGGATTGTCCACCATGTCGCATCTCTCCTCATGAGCCCGCGCGTGCAGGCAGGTGTCTCGTCTTGTCCGTCAGGCGATCCGACGGGCGGCCTCGGGTGTGGTACGTGCGCCGTGGAAGAACAGGGCCTGGGCGATGGTCGCCTTCACCGTCTCACCGAGGAACGGCTTGGTGATGAGATAGGTCGGCTCCGGCCGTTCGCCCGTGAGCAGCCGATCCGGAAAGGCGGTGATGAAGATCACCGGCACATCGAAGCTACGCAGAATATCCGTCACGGCATCAATGCCGGATGATCCGTCGGCCAATTGGATGTCGGCCAGCACCAGCCCGAAATTGCCGATCTCGGCCAGCTCCAGAGCCTTGGAGTGCGTAGGCGCGACGCCCACGACCTCGTGGCCGATCTCCGTCACCAGCGTCTTGAGGTCGAGTGCAATGACCCATTCATCCTCGATGATGAGGACGTTGGTCTTCAACTGGGCGTCAATCTCGGCCTGGGCGGCGACCACTTGCGCCTCCACCTGCTCAATGGAGGTGGACAGGATCGAGGAGGCTTCCGCGAATGAGAAGCCCTCCATAGCCGTGAGCAGCAGGGCCACGCGAGACCCGGGGTCGAGCCGCTGCAGGCGCTCGTCCGCCTTGTTTGCGGATGCGGCATCGGCGCCTTCGTCCTTCGACCAGACCTCGTGGCACGCCTTATAGAGGGCCACACGGGGCGAAAGGGATGTATCCAGGCTGACGCGCCCATCCAGGGCAGACTGCAAGGTGCGCTGGACCAAGGCGTCGCCTGCCTGCTGGCCGCCCAGAAGGGCCCGGGCATAGCGCCGCAGAAGAGGAAGCTGCTTAATGAGCTGCTGCTGAAACATGCTCTCTCGCCTCAAAGGAAGTCACAAGGAACGCGCACCAACCCGTATTGGTTCCGCGAGCATGGAACCGATTGCCCGGCAGCAGCATTATAGGCGCGTTACAGCTTGGTTGAAGCCCTTGGGAGGGCTATCAGACGGGGCAGATGGGTCGGCTGCGGAGCTTACAAGGCCGGGCGGAGCGGCCTTGGTGTTCCCCGACAGGCGAAAGAGGGACACGCTTTCTTTGAAAGCTGCCACGGGTGCAAGTCGGTCGGGGGATGCGGTGCTTCGGAGCCTGGAATGCGGTGGCTGAAAGGGGAGGCGGCCCGTGCGCGGAACAACGAGCGCGCAGCTCTTTTTGCGTCCGCCGTCGGCCAGCCGCGCCACCTGCTGGATAGTGTGCGGCGCGGGCTGATCCTCGTCATTCTCGTTGCCATCATGCCCATCGCCACGGCCGCCATGCTTCAGGGCGTGCTGCAATTGCGACGGTCGAGCGAGGAAGCGCAGCACAAGCTTCAGCAGGGGGCCATCGTGGCCGCGGCGGGCCAGGACAATATCTTCACCTCTGCCGAGAATGTGCTTCAGGCCCTCAAGAACGTCCCTCAGGTCACGTCCGGCGGCAGTGATTGTCAGGCACTGCTCTATGGTGCCACGCTGAGCCTGCCCTTTGCCTCGAACGTGGCGATGGTCGGGCGAAACGGGATCGTGCGCTGCTCCGCGCTTCCAAGCCCCAGTCCCAACGTGTCCCAGCGCCCATGGTGGCGGGAGGCGATCCGGGAGAAGGGCTTCAGCCTGTCCGGCCGGATCGTCAGCCCGGTGACGCGCGGCGAGATCCTGCCGGCGACGCTGCCCCTCTTTGATGCGGATGGCGAGTTGAGCGGCGCCCTCTCAGTAGCGATTGACGGCGTCTGGCTCGACAATCTGCTCAAGCGGGAGGTCCCCCTGTCCTCGGGGGTCGTGGCGGTCATTGACCGGTACGGCCAGGAGATCGTCTCCAACGCCCCCACCATCAGCCGCGTCCTGTTCAAAGACAAGGACTTGCGGCGTCAGCTCGATCGCCTTGGAGAGGAGCAGGACGACACCGGCCAGACCTGGAGTTATGCGGTTGCGACCTTGGACCGTTACGGCCTGGTGGTGGCTTTCGCGCAGCCAACGGATCAATTGTTCCAGTGGACGGCCTTCCATGTGGCGGTGAGTTTCATCCTGCCCGTGTGCATGGTGATCTTCACCATCGTCGCCATCTGGCTGGCCACCGACCGCATGGTTCTGCAATGGCTGCTTTACCTGCGGCGGGTCACGGCGGTCTATGCGCAGGGGCATTATGGCTTTCGCCCCTCGCGCATGGACCAGGCTCCCAGCGAGTTCCGGGTGCTCGGCAATGCCATCGAGGAAATGGCACAGGCGATCCGGGAGCGCGATGGTCGCCTGCGGGAGGGGCTGGCGGAGAAGACCGCGCTCGTCCGGGAGATCCATCACCGCATCAAGAACAGCCTTCAGATCGTGGTGAGCCTCATGAGCCTTTATGG
This sequence comes from Aquabacter sp. L1I39, assembly GCF_017742835.1. Lineage (GTDB taxonomy): Bacteria > Pseudomonadota > Alphaproteobacteria > Rhizobiales > Xanthobacteraceae > L1I39. The sequence continues at coordinate 5,362,634 of NZ_CP072392.1, read as the reverse complement.
CTCCGGGATTGCAAACGAGAAGGATCGCCGCCGCTTCGACCAGCTCCGCACGCGCGTGAACACGCTCGCTGTGGTGCACCGGGTTCTCTACGAGGCCAATGAGGGCTCGGAAGTGCGCTCACGTGAGCTGCTGCGCGAGCTCGGCAGCTTGCTGGAAGTGGCTTTGGACCGGAACGTGCTGGTGCTGGTTGAGGCGGAGGACGTGCCGCTTCCCACGGACTATGCGGTGCCGCTCGCTCTGCTGCTCACGGAAATCATGATGGTGGTGGCTGCGGGCGAGAGCACCGGCCCCGGACGCGTGGTGGTCACCTGCGCGCAGGAAGGCAATGAGGTCGCGCTGGTGCTCGACATTTCCCGCCCCCTCGGCGGCGCGTTGGAAGAGACAGAGGCCCCGCTTGCCCACGGCTTTGCTCGGCAACTGGGCGGCGTCCTCTCCACGCGCGATGAGGGCGGCCACGCCTTGGCGGAACTGCGTTTCAAGCTTCGCCCGAAGGCCTCCTGAAAATCACTCTCAAAAAAGCGTCACCGATTTGCGGCCTCGGAGGAACCAGAGGGGCATGGGGGGCGTTTGCCGTGGGTAGTCCTGAAAAAGGGCGTCAGACAATCCTACTTTGAGAAATTCCGCAGGGAGCTTGCAGATGGCTGAGACTCGAGGAAAGGGCGGCTCGAACCGCGGCTTTGCGGCGATGGACGCCGAGAAGCAGCGGGCCATCGCCCGGAAAGGCGGCGAAAGCGTTCCGGCCGAAAAACGCAGCTTCTCGCAGAACCGCGAGCTCGCTTCGGCGGCGGGGCGCAAGGGCGGTCAGAGCGTGGCGGATGAGCAGCGCAGCTTTTCGCGCGACCGCAATCTCGCCTCGCAGGCAGGCCAAAAGGGAGGTCAGGCCTCCCATTCCACCCGTTCCTCCTGATCTTGCCGTTCGGGAGGTGGAAGGGGGAGGCATGCCTCCCCTTTTTATTGAGCCGAAAGCGACTTTTCCGGGAACTTCTCCCAATCGGCCGCGTTTAAGGTTGGAGGATGGGGCATTGGGCAGGACCTGCCTGGAAAGGCCATCCGACCGAGCTGTTCATCGAAGAGAGCGGAAAAGACAAGCCCATGGATGTCCAGCAGTCTCGTGCCGCCGCGGCCACCCCGGACCTGCGAACGCAAGTGCTGGAGCTCTTGCCCGCCTTGCGCGCCTTTGCGCGCTCCCTGACCCGCAATCGGACCGAGGCCGACGACCTTGTCCAGGAGACTTTCCTGAAGGCGTTGTCCAACATCGACAAATTTGATCCCGGCACGAACCTTCGTGCCTGGCTTTTCACGATTCTGCGCAACACGTACTACACGGAAATCCGCAAGCGCCGCCGCGAGAGCGACGGCATGTCCTCGCTCGCCCAGCAGGACACCAATATGGGGCCGGGGCAGGAATGGTCGGTGACCCTCAGCAGCCTCAAGGAAGCGCTGGAACTGCTGCCCTCGGACCAGAGAGAGGCGCTGGTGCTGGTTGGCGCCGCCGGCCTGTCCTATGAGGAGGCTGCGGAGGTGTGTAATTGCGCGCTCGGAACCATCAAGAGCCGTGTCAATCGCGCCCGTGCCAAGCTTCTCTCCCTGATGGGCGCGGAAGCCACGGCGGATGTGGTCGAGGGAGATCCTGTCGCCATGTCTGCCGTCCGCGTGCCAAGCAGCACCGGCTGATATCAAGGCCTCGTCCCAATTGTGGCCTGGCGCCTGCTGAGTGCCGCATCATGAAAAAGGCCCCCGGAAGCGCGCCGGGGGCCTTTTCTTGTCATCAAGGGGCGGGCTGTGAGGCTTGGCGCGGTGGGCGATGCCGGCTCCTTCAATCCCTCCATCCGAAATACAAAACGGCCCGCAGGCGGGCCGCTCCGGATGCTCTTCGAAGCAGAAGAGGGCGATCCCTACTTCTTTACGTCTTGGTCCTCTCCGTCCGCTGAGCTTCCGGGTTCGGACGGGGTCCCAGAGGGACCCTTCGTCTCCATAGCGCCTTGCAATTGCATCGCGAGACGCATGAGTTCATCCGGAACATCCTCTCGCGTGTAGTCGTCGAAGAGCTGCCGCAGTTCCTTGCCGAGCAGATCCTGGCGCGCAGAGATGTCGCGGCGGTGAGTGGCCCTCTTGGAGCCGCTCTCGCTATGATCAGGTGTGGTCATGGGCCGGTCGGACCGCATTTTTCGCATCAGGTTTCTACGCCGTTAGCCAGTAAGCCGGTCGAAGATCGAACAAGCCCATGCCACGGACGACGGACACAAAGATGGCAGGTCTGCCCCACCACCCGCTCGGGGCGTAATGAGGGCGGGACCTTCCCACAGGTGTCGTATCCTGCATCGGTGCCATCCTCATCATCGCACTTTTCGGTTTCCCGGTAACCCCCGAATAGGGCTCGGGCGCTGCGGCCAAGGCTGAACTTTTGGAGCATTCCTCGCGCGCCTTTCATTCAGTCCAGGCTGTGCAGCCTCATGTTCCTGTCAAACGCGTCCCCGGTTTGTTTGTTCCAGCCAGCGACGAAACAAATTGACCGCTTTGAAACGGCGGGGGGGCGCTCGGCCTCACGAGGCGCGCAGGTTGCCATGGCCGAACGGAATGTGGCGATTTTAACGCGTGGTGCGGAACTCTGAGGTGAGACGTCAGTTGATGGGATGGAAGAAGCACACCCGCGACGCCGATTGAAGTGGAAGGCGCGGGAGAAAGGGAATAATCATGCTGAGCTGGGCTATCACGTTTCTTGTCGTTGCTCTGATTGCGGCCGTCCTGGGCTTCGGAGCGCTCGCCGGAACTGCCATGGAGATCGCGAAGATCATCTTCGTCGTCGCCATCATCCTTTTCCTGATTTCCGCCATCACCGGCGTCGTCCGGCGCGGTCGCCCATAAGCGCAAGCGGCCCGCGGTCCCGCGCTGCTAGACCCTGGGCGCCACTAAAGCGCCCTTCGCCGCCCGGCCCTCTCTTGAGCAGGCCGGGCGGCTTTCGTTTGGCGCCTGGGTCGGCGCCGGCCTATGATCCGGTCAGAAGGGGATGTGGGGCAAATGAGGCGACTTACGGTCGAACACCGCACGCAATATCATTACGCCGAGCCCGTCCACTTCGGGCAGCACCGGCTGATGCTGAGGCCTCGTGACAGCCACGGCTTGCGGCTGCATTCCGCGAAGCTGACGCTCTCACCCACCGGGAATGTCCGTTATGTCTACGACATATTTGGCAATTCCATTGCCCTGGTGGACTTTCACACCGGCGGGACGGAGCTTCTGATCGAAAGCGTCCTCGAACTTGACGTCTATTCCACGCCGGAGCTGGACGGCCTGATCGATCCGGCTGCCGTCACCTATCCCTTTGTCTATTCAAGTGACGATCGCTTCGATGCCTCGCAGATGGTGACGCGACACTATGCTGACGACGGCGAAGTGAAGGCCTGGGTGAGCGCGTTCGTGGTTCCCGGCCGGCCGGTGGATACGCTGGATCTGCTCAACACCCTGAATGCCGCGGTGCATGAGCGTTTCACCTATAATGCGCGCTATGAGGAGGGCACGCAGCCGCCCGCCAAGACGCTCGCTCTGGGGTCTGGGACGTGTCGCGATTTTGCCCTGCTGTTCATTGAGGCGGTCCGGGAACTGGGTTTCGCAGCGCGGTTCGTGACGGGCTACCTTTACACGCCGCACCTGGATCTCAGCCTTGACCAGGAATTTCGCGGGGCGGGTGCGACCCACGCCTGGGCCGAGGTCTATCTTCCCGGAGCGGGCTGGATCGCGTTTGATCCCACCAACGCCCTGGTGGGCACGGACCATCTGGTGCGGGTGGCGGTGGTGCGCGACCCCAGGCAAGCGTCTCCCATCGGAGGCACCTTTTCCGGGTCAGCCACCGCTTTCCTATCCATGGATGTGGCGGTGTTCGTTTCCTCGCGACCCGCGCCTCCCTGGCCGGAACCGGAAATCTCCATCATGCCGCTGGGCGCTCGTCCGGAGCCGATACCGTCGTCCGCTGGGGGGGCAGAACCACCCAAAGAAGAAAACGCTCTGCCCGAGGACGAGGCCTCGGAGGAGGCGCTCGACGGCGAGAGGTCCTTGCCAGCGGCCCCCGCATGCGAGGGGACAAGCATTGCTGGGGAGATCTTGCCCGAAGCGGTGATCTCCCCATCGGCACCCATCACGGTGGAGACGGCCTCGCCTGGCGCCGCTGATGGTGTTCCTGATGAAGACGGGCCCGCCATCCTCGATGTTGCCTCCATAGAGGCACAGGCGTCCGAGGCGGACGGCGCGGATACGGCGCGGCTCTGATCCTCCGGGAAGACCCTGGCTTCCAAGAAAAAAGGAGCGGCCCGAAGACCGCCCCTTGAGTGTGCCTGGAGGTGTCGATGAAAACCGACAATGATGAAACTCTGACACACTTCCTAAGTTCCGTCGATCAAGCCCCTGTGATTGCGGCCATCTGCAACTCTGCCTTGAGCGAAATGCAGAGATGGCATTCGGTGCCCCAAAAGAAAAGGGCGCCGCGAGGCGCCCTTCCCAGATCGATGGCAGCAGCCGCGGAGAGAGCGCCTCAGGGGCACGCCACGCGATAATTGTTGCCGTAGGCGTCCCGCGCCCAGCAAGCCTTCGGGGTGGTCGCCGCGCCCACCATGGCGCCGGTGGCGCCGCCGAGCACGCCGCCCACCAAAGCACCACCCGCAGTGCCGGTGGCTGCGCCGCCAATGAGGGCGCCCGCACCGGCGCCCAACAGGCCGCCGCCCACAGCGCGGTCAGACTCGGAATACTGGCTGCATCCGCCCAGGGCCAGTGCCGCCGCAACAATGATGATAGCCGCCCTCATTTTAGTCTCCATTCTCCTTGCACGCCGGCTTGATGCCGCTCACCTCACCGATCTGTGCCACCTGCTGCGGCACAGTCCCGATATTGCTAAGCCTCGAATGAGGCGGATCGCCGGCCGAACCTCAGTCGGGCCAGCGAGAGTGGCGGAAGGTCAGTGACCCCACCGCCCCGATTTCGCTGACCGTCCTACCCCAGCGGATTCGCGGGACGACATCCAGTTAAGCATACATACGGCTGCCAATCCTATCCCAACCACAGCCATGGCCGTAGAGGCGGGATGGCGTGTAGCCGCAGCGCGAACTTGGCTGATCACCTGATCCGCGTGCCGCATGGCTTCCCGGGAACCAGTGGCGGCAAGCGAAAGAGACGTGTCGGTGAGCCTGTGGACGCGCTCGCCAGCGTCTTCCATCGCCTCCTGCGCCAGGCGCCGCGCGCGGCGGCGCTGGTCCCGCGTCCCTTCATCGGCCGCATCCGCGATGGCGGCGCCCAGAAGCGTCAGGTCTTCCTTGAGGTCTTCAAGGCGGCGAGAGATTTCGTGCGACTTGGATCGCGACTTCAGTGCGAACATCGGCATGCCTCCTTTTGGAAGGCGCAACGCCCCGGAAGGGGGATGGTTCCAGCGACGGTTCAGTTTGAAATGTCTATATCGCGTGCCTAAAAAGTGAGCGTCCGATTTCGTGGCGCATTTTTGGCAGCTTTTTGTGGAACCAGAGGCCGACCTTCGCTGTTGAAGGCATGTGTCACACTTGTATGAAAACGTGAAGGATGGGATCGCCCTCATGCCCCACGCCGCTTCTCCCCGCCACCAGACCTCGATGTCACAGGGTTCGGACGCGACGGAAGAGGAGGGGTTGGAGGGCCTGAATGCGAGCGCGCATGCCTTCTTCTTTGATGTCGACGGCACGCTGCTCGACATTGCGGATCATCCGGACGGGGTGATCGTGCCAGCAGATCTGGCCGCTGATCTAAACCGGCTTCTCGAGCGTGCCGGTGGGGCCGTTGCCTTCGTCTCCGGCCGCACGGTCGAACGCTTGGACGCCATCTTCCATCCCCTGAGGCTGCCGGCTGCGGGGGCGCACGGCGCCGAGATGCGCATCCGGTCCGATGCGGAAACAGAAAGGATCAGCCCTCAGCTTTCTCCCGCCATCCGAGCGCAAGTCCTTCGGACGGCGCGCGAACTGGGTGACCTCCTGGTCGAGGACAAGGGGGCGAGCCTTGCCATTCATTATCGCTCGCGTGCCGACGCGAAACAGGAATTGGGCCATCGGCTGGAGGCCATCGCGGAGCTTGCGGCCGATCCTTTGACGGTGCTGCCCGGCCATATGGTGTTCGAGCTCAAGCATTCCGGCCGTGACAAGGGGGTGGCCATCGAGGCCCTCTTGGGAACGTCCCCTTTTCACGGCCGCCGACCGGTCTTCATTGGTGACGACGTCACCGATGAAGCCGGGTTCGCTGCCGTGCGACGCCATGGCGGCCTGTCGATCGCGGTTGGCCGCCCTTTTGAGAATGTGGACGTGGTGCTTGCCGGGCCCGCCAATGTGCGGGCCCTGGTGCATCGCCTGTCGCTATAACCTGAGCGGAGATCAGACCATGTCACGACTTATCGTCGTATCCAACCGGGTCGCGGTTCCTCAGGCCGGAGGCAAGGCTGCTGCCGGGGGACTAGCTGTTGCCGTCAATGCAGCACTCAAGGAACGGCCGGGCATCTGGTTTGGATGGAGCGGCCGGATCGTCGATGAACCCTCCACGCGCCCCGTGGTAACCTCCCGGGGCAAGGTGAAGTATGCGGTCATCGATCTGAAGGAAGACGATTTCCAAGAATACTACAACGGATTTGCCAATCGCGTGCTCTGGCCGATCCTGCATTATCGCGTGGATCTTGCGGAGTTCCAGCGTTCGGATCTTTCAGGCTATATTCGCGTCAATCGGATTTTTGCCGATCATGTGTCCAAGATCATCAATGAAGACGACGTGATCTGGATTCACGATTACCACATGATGCCGCTGGCCAAATACCTGCGTGAGAAGGGGCACAAGAACAAGATCGGCTTTTTCCTTCATATTCCCATGCCGCCCACGGATCTGATCCAGGCCCTGCCGCGCCATGGGGAAATCATCGGGTCCCTTGCCCATTACGATCTGGTGGGCTTCCAGACGGAAGGCGATCGCGACAATTTCGGACGCTACCTGGAATCCCGTGGCGGCCGCGCCATTCCGGAGGCCAGCGCCTACGAGGTGGCGGGGCGGCGCGTGCGGATTGGTGCATTCCCGGTCGCCATCGAGTCCCAGTCCTTTGCCCGCCGGGCCCGGCATGCCTCGCGGACCAATTTTGTGCGCGCCTTCCGGGAGAGCCTGGCCGACCGCAAGCTCATCCTCGGCGTCGATCGGCTCGATTATTCCAAGGGCATTCCGAACCGATTGGAGGCCTATGAGTCTCTTCTGCGGGTGGCTCCGGAATGGCACAATCGGATGACTTTTGTGCAGGTGACGCCCCGCAGCCGGACCGATGTGCCGGAATATGCCGAGATGGACCGGGCGCTCTCCTTCAAGGCGGGGCAGATCAACGGCCGCTATGGGGACGTGGCGTGGACGCCGCTGCGCTATGTGAACAAGACCTATGCGCGCTCTGCCCTGGCGGGTTTCTACCGCGCGGCGGACGTGGCGGTGGTGACACCCCTGCGGGACGGTATGAATTTGGTGGCAAAGGAATTTGTCGCCGCACAGGATCCGGAAGATCCGGGGGTGCTGGTCCTGTCCCAGTTTGCGGGTGCGGCGTCCGAGCTTGGCGGCGGAGCTTTGCTGGTCAATCCCCACGACACGGACGGGGTCGCGGCAGCGTTGCGTCGGGCGCTGGAAATGCCGCTGGACGAGCGGCAGGAGCGCTATGGGCGGATGATGGCCGTGCTGAAGCAGTATGACATCGCGCAGTGGGCCTCCTCGTTCCTCAACGCCCTTTCCTTTCCACCCCAGCCCGTCCGCTTGGGTAGCACCCGGGTAAGCCCGAGCCGCCTTGGCCTTTCGGCGGGGTGGGGTGGGGAACACCGGGCGGAGGGCGTGTGAAAGGATAGTCCACGCCGCTCCCGCCTTCATTGACGGGCGCTATCTCGTCCAGGTGCGTCATCTGCCGATGCCGGTCCCCAAGGGGGCCGGCTTCTTTCGTTCAGGGGCGTGCAGGCGCATCCCATTCCGGCGCGAAGGCCGGATTCACATAGCGCCGCGCCTTCGGCAAGGTGGCGATGGCAGCATGGTCGGCTTCGTCCAGAACAACGGAAAGCGATCCGAAATTCTCCAGCTGACGCGCCCGTCCCGCCGCCTTCGGGATCACCGCCACCTCGCCCTGGTCCATCAGCCAGCGCAAGGCCACTTGCGCGGGCGTGGCGCCGTGGCGCTGAGCGATGGCCTTCAGAACCGCGTCTTCGGCCACTTCGCCCTTGGCGATAGGGCAGTAGGCCGTCACCGCGATGCCGTGGTCCGCGAGATAGGCGCGGATGGGGGTCTGGTCGAGATAGACGTGATACTCGATCTGGTTGCAGGCGATGGGGGCACGAATTTCTTCCACCACTTGCTGCAGAAGCGGCAGGGTAAAGTTGGCGACACCGATGGCACGCGTCAGCCCTTCTTCCTTCAGCGCCACAAGGGTTTCCAGCGCCTTGGGCAGGTCCATGCCCGGGGTCGGCCAGTGGATCAGGAACAGGTCCACATGATCGAGCTTGAGCTTGCGGAGGCTCTCGCCCATGGAGCGGCGGATGGCGTCCGGGGCGAGTTGATCGTGCCAGACCTTCGTGGTCACGTGGAGGTCGCTGCGGGACAGGGCGCTTTGCGCCAGGGCGGCGCCCACATCGGCCTCGTTCTCATAGCGGGCCGCGGTGTCGATGTGCCGGTACCCGACCGCCAAGGCGCTCTCCACCGCTGATTTGCAGGTGTCGCCCGTCATCATGAACGTGCCGAAGCCCATGCGCGGCAAGAGGATGCCGCGCGTTTCAATATCACTCATCACTCAATCTCCGGAAAGGGCGCGGGCAGATTAGACCTTGCCGGCGAGAAGGGCACGCTGGTCGATGCCGAAAATGTCGGCAAGCCAGTCGATCATCAATTCCTGGCCCAGGGTCGGATTGTCATGCTGGCAATGCTCCGCGCCAGTCATGTCAGCGTCCACCAGCATCAGGGTCACGTCCACACCCGCTTCCTTGGCATAGGCATAGCCCTGCCGTGCGGCCTCGACACCTAGAACGTCATGCCCGCCATGGAGGATGAGATAGGGGCACTTCATGTTCTCGAACACGCCGCGCATGTCGAAGTGACGGGTTTTCTCGGCGACGCCCTTCATGCTGTCGGCACCGAAGACCCATTTCATGTGGGAGGCAAGGCCATGGTCCTCGCCACGGTCCTTGTAGCGCTCATAGAGACTGAGCACGCCGCCATGGGAAATGGCTGCGGCCAAGCGCGGCTCCATGGCGCCGGCGCGGGCCGCATAATAGCCGCCGAGCGACGAGCCGGACACGGCGATACGGCTCATGTCCACGTCGTCGCGGGTGGCGAGCCAGTCGATGCAGCAGCCGACGGGGACCTCATAGTCGAACCGGTTGGGCAGGCCGTGGCGCCGCAAGGTCGCGCCCTGGCCGGGGCCGTCCATCAGCAGCACGGAAATGCCCCGCTGGAGCGCGCCGCGCCCGGTCATGAACCACAATTCGTCCTTGTAGCTGTCGAGGCCGCCGAAGGAGATCAGCACCGGCTGCTTGCCGGTGTCGAACGGCGCGCGGATGAAATAGCCATACATGGGCTTGCCCGCTTCATACGGCACTTCCACGAATTCCCCCTTCGGAACCATATGCTCCAGGAAGCGGCGGGTGGAGAGCTCCGCCTGCTCGAAGGTGGGCATGCGGCGGGGATCGGTGGGCTCCAGCCAGAATTCGGCTGATCGATACATGTCGGCGGCACGCAAATAGCAGTTCATGGCCGTTTGGATGTGGCCCTTGGCCTCGGCTTCCTCCCCGCGACGGAAATTGTTGTCCGCCACCACCATCCATTCCCTGTGCCAGCTGTCATAGTCGCCGGGGATCATGCGGCTGGCGGCAAGAAAGCTCTCGGAGACGCTGCCGCCCCCTTCCTGCGTTTCGCCCAAGGCGCGGCGGAACTGGTAGGAGGGCCAGGGAAATTCTGGCCAGTGGTGCCAGCCATAAGGCTCGTAATGGGGCGCGGTGTCGGTGATGGCGGCGTCGATGAGCTTGGCTTCTGTATCGGCCATGGGAAAGCCTCCGGAGAGATGCCGGTCGCAAGGGAGCTGCCGGCGCCCCGTGGCGCCGGCCGGTGTGTCTTCAGGAAGGAAGGCGCTCAGGCGGTCTTCATGCCCCAGCGCTCGATGGTCTTCTTTTCCACCCAGTCGAAGAACCAGTTCTCGGAAACCCATCCGATCATGGCGATGGTGATCATGCCGCAGATCATGATGTCGGGCCGAAGCTGCCAGCGGGCATCGTCGATGAGGAAGCCCAAGCCGGTGATGGAGGAGATCATCTCCGCGCCCACGATCACGCGCCAGCCCACGCCATAGGTCAGGCGCATGCCGGTGATGATGTAGGGCAGGGAGCCGGGGATGAGGATCGCCCGCGTATAGAGGCTGCGGGAGGCCAGATAGACCCGGGCCACGTCCGTGTACTGGCCCGACAGGGTCTGCACGCCTGTCATGGTGTTGAACATGATCGACCAGATGCCCGAGAAGAAGATCACGAACACCGTGGAGGTGAAGCCGACCCCGAACCACAGGATGGCAAGCGGGATCCAGGCGATGCCGGGAATGGGATAGAGCAACCGGCACAAAGGCAGGAAGGCGGCCCGCGCGGTGGGCGAGGCGCCCAGCGCCAGGCCCGCCGGGATGCCGACCACCGCCGCCAGCAGCACGCCCGTGACTTGGCGCCCGACGCTGGCTGCCGTGTTGGACAGCAGCGCGCCGGACATTCCCAGGTCATAGAAGGCCCGCACCACCTGGATGGGGGAGGGGAAGGCCCATTTGGGCATGAGGCCCAGCATGTAGACGCCCTGCCAGATGACCAGGAAGGCGGCGATGGTGGACAGGCCCAGCACCGTCTCGCGGCTGGGGCGCCGGAGGCGGGGCAGATAAGCGGAGCCGGAGCGCTTGGAAGTCACCGTCATGGTCATCTCAGGCTCCCAGTCTCATGTCCGCCTGTTCCAACTCGGCGGCGCGGTTGATTTCCTCGCCGAGCACCGCCCGCACCTCGCGCTGGAGGCGGCCCATGGCTTCGCTCGTCATGTCGCGGGGACGAGGCTCGTCCACGGCGATGATCTCCTTGATGCGGCCGGGGCGGGCGGTCATGACGACGATCTTGTCGGAGAGGTAGAGCGCCTCCTCGATGGAATGGGTCACGAAAATCACGGTCTTCTTGTATTCGCGCCAGATGCGCAGCAATTCGTCCTGCAGGCTCTCGCGAGTCTGGGCGTCGAGGGCGCCGAACGGTTCGTCCATCAGCAGGAGCGAGGGGTCCACCGCGAGCGCCCGGGCGATGGAGACACGCTGCTTCATGCCGCCGGAGAGATGGTGGGGAAAGCGGGTGGCGAAGTCCGCGAGCCCCACCGTCTTGAGAAGCCGGTCGGCGATTTCCCGCCGCTCCTTGGGGGAGCGGCCGCGGGCGCGCAGGCCGAACTCCACATTGTCGCGCACGGTCATCCAGGGGAACAGCGCATAGTCCTGGAACACCACGGCCCGCTCCGGGCCCGGTCCATTCACCGGCGCGCCGTCAATGGTCATGCGCCCGGACGTCGCCGGAATAAGCCCGGCGACGATCTTCAGCAGGGTGGACTTGCCACAGCCCGAGGGGCCGAGGAGGCAGATGAAGTCGCCGTCCTCGATCTTCAGGTTGATGTCCACGAGGGCGGAGACCTCCGCACCTTCATTGCCATACTTCTTGTTGAGCCCCTCGATCATCAGCATCTAAGGGGCCTCACTTCTTCAGTTTTTCATAGCCCGGGTATCCGGGATAACTCTCCGCCATGGACAGGTCGACGGCGTCCTCATAGGCCACCGGCTTCTGGAGGAGATTGTCCTCCTTCATCCACTTCAGCAGCGTCTCGATCCAGACCTTGGGCGGGGCATTATATGTCCAGCCGCAATTGTCGTAGGACTGCTCCAGAAGCTTGGAATCCATGTTGGGCACATAGTGCTTGAGCACCTCCATGCCGAGCTTCTTGTCCGTGCGCATGATCTGCACGGCATCGAGATGCGCCCAGACAATGCGCTTGGCCAGCTCGGGATGCTCCTTCACGAACTTCTTGTTCATGATCAGCCCGTTGCGGAGCATGTCGGAGGCGATCTTCGACTTGTCCACCAACTGGTCGGCGGGCAGCAGGAGCTTGGCTCCCTTGTCCACCGCGTTGGTCCCATAGGGCTCGAACGGGAAGGCGGCGGCGATGTCGCCGGTCACGAGGGCGGAGGCCACTTCCGGCACCGGCACGAGGGCCAGCTGCACGTCCTTTTCCGACAGGCCGAAGCGCGGCAGGATCTCGTGGATGAGGGTGAGATATTGCACGTCGAACTTGGTGACGATGCCGATGCGCTTGCCCTTCAGGTCCGCCCACGAGTTGACCTTGGGCGAGGCGACCATCATGGCGCAATTGGCCGATGAGGCCGCCACGATGACGTTTTCGATGCCGGCGGAGAGATAGCGCAGGGCGCTGGCATATTGATTGTAGCCCACGTCATAGTCGCCGATGGACATGAGCTGGTTGGAGCGTTGGTAGTTGCCGCCGATGAACTCGACATTGACGCCGTATTTTTCCCAGATCTTCAGGTATTCGGCCATGAAGGGTTGGATATGATCATAGCCAGGCGTGCCGGCCACCACCTTCACCTTGTAGGTATCGACCGCCTGGGCGGCTGCGGAGCCGGCGGCGAGAGCCCCCATGAAGAGGCCCAGCAAAGCGCTTCTGATCGTCATTTTTATCCCCTGGAAGGCTGAGCGAAGGTCTTTGCGAACGTGTTTTTGGGCCGCGCGGGGGCGCCGCGCGGCCGGGATGTCACTCGGCCGCGAGGGTTTGCGCCTTCGGGGCCGCCTCATGGATGTGGCGCACCTCGTCCCAGGCGCGGGTCATGTGGTCGAGCGCTTTCAACTCCGTGTCGGCGATACGCGAGAGGATCTCGCCCGCCGCCTTCAGCTCCGCCTCGTAGCGCAGCACGCGGAAGGCATCGGAAGAGGTCTGCATGGCCTCGGCCGCCGCCGCAGTGTGAGTGGTGTCAAGGCCGCGCAGGCCCAGTTCCCGCGTAACCCGACGCAGATAGCCGGCGGCACCGGCACGGCCGAGCACGCCGTGATTGGGGATCTGGCCACGCACGAAGAGCGGGCGACGCTCCCCATTGGGGGCCAGAACATCCTCGATCTCGCCGGCGCGGATCTTGGCGGCGAACACTGCCATGCCCGGCGCGCCGGTCTCAAAGCGCGGGATCTGCCACTGGTTGCCGAACAGGGCATAAGGCTTGGGATAGTCGCCGCAGAGGATCTTCAGGTTGCGCCGGAAGGAATGACGGATGGAGGCGGCGATGTCCCAGCTGGGATCGCGGCCGGGCTCCACCCAGACCATCAGATAGGGGCCGTAGCCGTCATGCAGGCTCCATTCCCCACCGAAGGGGTGGTGGTGCTCCCAGGGCTCATAGCCGTTGGGGCCGCGCTGCTTCGACTGCACCCAGGCTTCGAGGAACACCTCGATCGGCGCCTCGTAGCGGGAATGGGGCATTACGTCATTGGGCTCGAAGATGGTGACGGTGCCCTTGTCGAGGTCATAGCCCGCCACCACCACATGATGGCCGAAGCCGCTGCGCCCCATGGTCTCGTACTGGAACTTGAGGCGGGGTGAGGTCTGGGCGCCATAGGGCAGCATCAGCGAATAGTGGAGGCCCACCTGCACCGGAATGCCCTGGTCCACCAGCGCGCGCAGCTTCCCGAAGGCTTCCTCGAAGCCGCCCTCGTGGTCCTCCTCCCAATGAGCCTTGAAGCCCAGCGCCTTGGACGTGTACTCCCAGATTTCATGAAAGGGGCCGGCGCCGCCATTGAAGGCGGGGGCGCCCCACACATGGGTCCAGCGGAAGGAAAAGCCGTCGCCCGACGTGCCGTCGGCGAAGAGCACGTCCGGCTCGCCATGCAGGCGATACATGCCCAGCAGCCCGGTGAAGTAGCACCGGCCGGCATTCCCGCCCTCCGGATAGCCCTTCGCGCCGAACCAGGTCATGGAATGATAGGCGTCGTCGTAACCGGTCACGTAGGCCATGGGTCCACTCCGATGATGACGTCGATGAGTGAAGCGCGCCCGGCGCGAGACCGGGCGCGCGGGGGTCAGATCAGTGGGTTGGTCATCTTCTTGCGCAGTTCGCGCTGATCGATGCCGAACACGTCGGCCAGCCAGTCCGCCATCAGCTCCTGGCCGATGGTGGGATTGTCGTGCTGGCAATGGTCGGCACCTGTCTCCTCCTCGGTGACGAAGCGCAAGGTCACGTCCACGCCCTCGGACTTGGCATAGTCGGCCACCTTCTGCGCGGCGGCGACGCCGAGCACGTCGTGCCCGCCATGGACGATGAGATAGGGGCACTTCATGTGGTCGAGGTGCCCTTCCAGCTTGAAGGGGGCGGCCTTCTCCATGGCCTCCTTCATGGTCGAGGCGCCGAACACGGTCTTGATGTGGTCGGCAAGACCATGGTCCTCGCCGGCGCTCGCCCACAATTCCTGGATCGACCAGATGGCGCCGTGGGAGATGGCGGCGGCAAGGCGCGGCTCGTAGCAGCCGGCGCGGGCCGCGTAATAGCCGCCCAGCGAAGAGCCGCACACCGCGATTTTGTCGGGATCGATGTCGTCGCGGGTGAGGAGATAGTCGATGCACTTGCCGACCGGCACCTCATAATCATGCCGGGTCGGGATCTTGTGCCGCCGCAGCGTGCCGCCCTGGCCGGGCCCGTCGATCATGAGTACCGAAATGCCGCGCTGGAGCGCGCCATGGGCCTGCATGAACCACATCTCGTCCTTGATGGAATCCAGGCCGCCCATGCAGATGAGCACCGGCTGCTTGCCGGTATCGAACGGCGCGCGCACGAAATAGGCGTAGAGCGTCTTGCCGTCCTCATAGGGGATTTCCAGCACCTCGCCCGCCGGGTTGAGGTTCTCGATGAATTTGCGCGAGCAGTTCTCCATCTGTGTGAAGGTGGCGAGGCGTCGCGGGTCCGTATATTCAAGCCAGAATTCGGTGTGTCGGTAGTAATTGGCCGCACGTAGCCAGCAATTCATCGCCGTGCGCACATGGCCCTTGGCGAATTCCTCATCGCCCCGCTGCTGGTTGAAGTCGGCGATGATCTTCCATTCGCGGTGCCAGCTTTCCTGATCGCCGGGGATCATGCGGCTGGCCGCCAGGAAGCATTCCGAAACCGCGCCGCCGCCTTCCTGCGTCTCGCCGAGTGCCCGGCGGAACTGGTAGCTCATCCAGGGAAATTGCGGCCAGTGGTGCCAGCCATAGGGCTGGTACGTGCCGTGGGTCTCCTTCATCACCTGATCGATGAGCAGTTCTTCCGCCATCTTTGTCCTCCGTTGGGCCGCGGGGGCGGCCATGGAGGAAGTTAAGGCGATGCCGGCCCCAAATTCAAGTGACTTGAAAAATAAGAAATGACAGGAAAGTCGCGCTCCCGCTCCCTGGGCGGTGCGAGCGGCCAGGGGCGTTCCCGCCCGTGGGACGGGCGAGGGCAAAGTGTTCGCCGATGGTGGTGGAAGGGTGGACGCCGGGGACCCGTCCCGTCAGAAAGAAGGCGGCGTATTGATGAAGATGATGCGCGCCTCTTCATCCCCCACATTGCGGTAGCCGTGGGGAATCTCGGACCGGTAGGTGAAGCTGTCGCCGGTGCTGATCTTGTAGCTGCGATCGCCCAGCAGCAATTCCACCTGGCCAGCCAGCACGTAGCCGACCTCTTCGCCCTCATGGGTCACCAGGCCGTCGCTGCCGCCCCCCGGCGCCACGATATGGACGTTGCCCTGGAGCAGGTGGCCCTTGGCATAGGGAATGAGGCGTTCCATGCGGATGCCGTCGCCGCGGCGCAGCGGATCCAGCTCCACCACCATGCGCTGGCCGGCGCGCAGCACCACGTCCTGCTCGGCATCGGGGGTGGCGAACAGTTCGCCGATGGTGAGGTTGAGCGCGTCGCACACCCGCGAGAGCATGTTCAGCGAGGGCTGGATCTTGTTGTTCTCAAGCTTGGACAGCAGGCTTTCCGAACAATTGGCCGCCTCGGCGATGTCCTTCAGCCGGGCGCCGGCCAGGAGGCGGGCGTGTCGCAGGCGCGTTCCCACCTGAAACTTGCCGGGATTGTCCTCACCCTTTTCCGCGGCTGCGCGCGCTACGATCTCAGTAAGCTCAGTCATTCCTGCACATTCGATCGAGCCGCAGGGATCATCGCGGCTCCAGCCTCCGCTCCAAACTACAGAGGGGCAATGGGGGAGCGCAACGGTATCTCCAGAGCCTGGATTCAGTCACTCTCGGCGTCAAGGTGTGCCTTGGGCGCGGGGAAGGGTGGTACGGCGCTGGATCAGGTCGTGTCCGGCAAACAGCTCCGCGACCCAGTCCACGAAGACGCGCAGGCGTGCGGAGAGGTGGCGGTTGGGGGGGAACACGGTGAAAACCGGAAAGGATTCGGTGGTCCAGGCCGTCAGAACCGGCACCAGCGTTCCCGCCCCGATGTGGGACTGCGCCATGAAGGTGGGCAGCTGGATGATGCCGAGGCCGGCAAGACCTGCTGCAAGATAGGCGTTGCCGTCATTCACCGCGATCATGTAGCGGCCGTCCGGCTCCAGGGTTTGCCCCTCCCGCTCGAACTCCAGCTCCAGGAGGCGCCCCGTGCGGGCATTGAAGTATCGCACGGTTGGAAAGTCGGTCTCCAGGTCGCGCGGATGGTTGGGGATGCCATAGCGCTTCAGATAGGAGGGCGCGGCACAGGTGATGCGGTGGATTTCGCCGATGCGGCGCGCGACGAGAGACGGGTCGGTCAAATCGCCGCCCCGGATTACGCAATCCACATTCTCGCCCACCAGGTCCACCGCCCGGTCAGTGACGCCAAGGTCCAGCTGGATGTCGGGATAGCGGGCGAAGAAGTCCGGCAAGGCGGGCACCAGGACGAGCAGCGCCAGGGAGGCGCTGATATCGACCCGCAGCCGCCCGCGCGGCGCCGCCTGGGACAGGGTCATGGAGCCATCCAATTCGTCCAGGTCGTTCAGCAGAGCTAGCGCGCGCTCATAATAAGCGGCCCCATCCGGCGTCACTGTCACCCGCCGGGTGGTGCGGTTCAGCAGTTTGGTGCGCAGGTGGGCTTCCAGCGCCTGCACCTGCTTGGTCAGGGTGGGCTTGGGAATACTGAGCAAGTCCGCCGCGCGGGTGAAGGTGCCAGCCTCCACCACCCGCACGAAGGCCCGCATTGCCGCAAGTTGGTCCATACTGCCGCCGTTCCGCTTCAATCAGAAGGCTATTATTTCCATACAGAAACAATGAAGTCACGTTTAGGCTATTTTTTGACTGAATGGTAGGAAGTAGGTTTTGTGCACTGCGAAGCGCCCGATGCCCGGTCGCCAAAAGCAGGTGCAATCATGATCCCCCATTGGACCGAGGAGCAGGTGGAGACGACCGTGGCCGGCGCGATGCCGGTGCGGATCTATGGCGGCGACCGGCCCGTCCGCTCCTCGCCCCTGGTCCTCCAGCTCCATGGCGGGGCCTTCACCGGAGGTTCGCTGGAGAGCGGGGCGGATGTGGCCGGCATCCTCGTGGAAGCCGGCGCAGTGGTGGTTTCGGTAGACTATCCCTGCGGGCCCGACCACCCCTTTCCCCAGCCCCTCAAGGCCGCCTATGAGGCCCTCGCCTGGACGGAAAAGGCCAAGGCCCGTCTCACTGGAAAGTCCGCGCGCCTTTATGTGGCGGGCGCCGAGGCCGGCGGCAACCTCGCCGCCGCCTTGGCCATGATGGCGCGGGACCAGCAGTTTCCCAATCTCGCGGGCCAGATCCTCATCTCGCCCATGCTGGATGCGAGTCTCGCCACCTGCTCGCTCCGCATGGCCGATGCCGGCCCCGTGGGTTGCAAATGGGCCGATGGCTGGCACACCTATCTGGGCTCCGCCGAGAAGGCCGGCCATCCCTATGCGGCTCCGCTGACGGCCACGCGCCTCGGCGGGCTTGCCCCGGCTCTGGTCATCACGGCCGAGGATGACCCGCTGCGAGACGAGGCGCTCGCTTATGCGCAGCGCCTCGGCGGGGCCGGTGTCGCGGTTGAAAAGTTCGTCGTTCCCGCACCCACCGGCTGGCCCTGCACCATTGATGGCGAGAGCGACGGCGAGTGTCCGTGCCTGCGCTTCCTCCCGCCTGTCCTGCGCACTTTTTTCGACACCACGCGCGCCGGGCCCGCCAAACGCCCGGCCAAGCAAGCCACTCCCTGATCTTCCAAGGAAACCGCCATGTCCGGCATCGAAACTTCTTCGTCCGGCGCTCCGTTGAAGCGCCGCCGGCTTCTCGTTCCGGCCCTTGCCGCCCTCATCGTCGGGGCGGGACTGGCCACACCCTACGTGCTGCCGCTCGGCGGAGCACGTGCCGCCGACCCGGTTGCCGCCTCTGCCCCCATGGCGGCGCCGGTGTCGGTGGCTATCGTGGAATCCCGCGAGGCGCCCATCTTTGACGAGTTTTCCGGCCGCCTGGAGGCGGTGGAGCGGGTGGAGGTGCGTTCGCGCGTGGCAGGTGCCATCCAGAAGGTGCATTTCCGCGAGGGCGACCTGGTTCAGGAGGGCGAACTCCTCATCACGGTGGACCCTGCTCCTTACCAGGCGGAAGTGGACCGCTTCCAGGCCCAGGTGAGCGCCGCCGAGGCGCGTCTTGCCCTCACCAAGGCGGACCTGGATCGCGGCCAGCGTCTCTTCGACAGCCGCACCGTGTCCCAGCGCGACCTGGATGAGCGGGTGAATGCCTCCAAGGAGGCTATCGCCAATTTGAAGGCCGCCGAGGCTGCCCTCCACACCGCCGAGCTGAACCTCTCCTACACGCAGATCCGCGCCCCTGTGGCCGGCCGGGTGGGCAAGCTTGAGATCACGGTGGGCAACCTCATCTCGGCGGGCCCGTCCTCCGTGCCGCTCACCACTCTCGTTTCCGTGGATCCGGTCTATGCCGCCTTTTCAGTGAACGAGCAGGTGGTGACCCGCGCGCTCCGCTCCCTGGTGGCAAAGCCCGGCAAGACGCTTCCGGTGGAAAGCATTCCCGTCCAGATGACCACCGCCATCGACGAGGATATGAGCGCGGGCAAGACCTATCTCGGCCACCTCCAGCTCATCGACAACCAGGTGGACCCGCGCACCGGCACGGTGCGGGTGCGCGCCGTGTTCGACAATACGGACGGCCGCCTCATCCCAGGTCAGTTCGTGCGCCTGCGCATGGGCCGGCCGGACACCGGCAAGGCGCTTCTCATCACCGAGCGGGCGGTCGGAACCGACCAGGACAAGAAGTTCGTGCTGGTGGTCGGCGAAGACAACAAGGTGGCCTATCGCGAGGTGGCGCTGGGGGCCGAAGTCAACGGCCTGCGCATCGTCTCCTCCGGCCTGAAGGCGGGCGAGACGATCGTCGTCAACGGCCTGCACCGCATCCGGCCCGGCGTCACGGTTGCCCCGCAGCAGGTGGCCATGGACGGCACCCGCACCGCGTCTGCCGCCACGAACGACGTGGCTCAGCGCTGACCTCGGGCGGAGGGCACCGGCGCCCTTCGCGTCCGACCTCACTCAGACATTGACGACTTGAAGGGCAGGGGGCGTCCCCCTGCCTGCCCGCTCTTTCCATGCTCTTCCCAGCCTCGCGCCCCCGGCGCCGGGGCCACCGTGGCGCTTGCGCGCCGGCGGGCGGGGAGGGCTTTGCCGCGCCCCGATGGGGGAGGATGCCATGAACATCTCCAAGTTCTTCATCGACCGCCCCATCTTTGCGGGCGTCCTGTCCACTTTGATCTTCCTTGCCGGCCTCATCGCCATGCAGGTGATGCCCATTTCGGAATATCCCGAAGTGGTGCCGCCCCAGGTGGTGGTGCGCGCCCAGTATCCCGGCGCCAATCCCAAGGTGATTGCCGAGACGGTGGCCACCCCCATCGAGGAACAGATCAACGGCGTGGAGGGCATGCTCTACATGTCCAGCCAGGCCACCACCGACGGCTTGATGACCCTCACCGTCACCTTCCGCCTCGGCACAGATCCCGACAAGGCCCAGCAGCTGGTTCAGAACCGGGTCTCCCAGGCCGAGCCGCGCCTGCCGGAGGCGACGCGCCAACTGGGCATCACCACGGTGAAGTCCTCGCCGGACCTGACGCTGGTGGTTCATCTGCTGTCGCCCAATGGGCGCTATGACATGACCTATCTGCGCAACTATGCCGTCCTCAATGTGAAGGACCGTCTGGCGCGCATCGATGGCGTCGGCCAGGTGCAATTGTTCGGCTCCGGCGACTATTCCATGCGCGTCTGGCTCGACCCCCAGAAGGTGGCCGAGCACGGCCTCTCCGCCGCCGATGTGGTGAACGAGATCCGCGCCCAGAACGTCCAGGCCGCCGCCGGCGTGGTGGGCGCCTCGCCGGGCCTGCCGGGCATCGATCTCCAGCTCTCCGTGAACGCCCAAGGCCGCCTCCAGACCGAGGAGGAGTTCGGCGACATCGTCGTGAAGACCGGCGCCAATGGCGAGGTGGTGCGCCTGCGGGACGTCGCGCGCATCGAGCTGGGCGCGGCCGACTATGCGCTGCGCTCCCTCCTCAACAACAAATCGGCCGTCGCTGTGCCCCTGTTTCAGGCGCCGGGCTCCAACGCCATCCGCATCGCCGATGATGTGCGCAAGGTGATGGAGGAGATCAAGCTGAACATGCCCGAGGGCGTGGACTATGAGATCGTCTACGACACCACCCAGTTCGTGCGCGCCTCCATCGATGCGGTGGTGCATACGCTCCTGGAGGCCATCGTCCTGGTGGTGCTGGTGGTGATCCTGTTCCTCCAGACGTGGCGGGCCTCCATCATCCCGCTGCTGGCGGTGCCGGTGTCCATCGTCGGCACGTTCGCCGTGATGTATGTGTTCGGCTTCTCCATCAATGCCTTGACCCTGTTCGGCCTGGTGTTGGCCATCGGCATCGTGGTGGATGACGCCATCGTGGTGGTGGAGAATGTGGAGCGCAACATTGAGGAGGGCCTGTCCGCCCGCGCCGCCACCTACAAGGCCATGCAGGAGGTGTCCGGGCCGATCATCGCCATCGCCCTGGTGCTGGTGGCGGTGTTCGTGCCGCTGGCCTTCATCACCGGCCTGACGGGGCAATTCTACAAGCAGTTTGCCCTCACCATTGCCATCTCCACCGTCATCTCGGCGATCAATTCGCTCACCCTCTCGCCGGCGCTCGCGGCCCTTCTGCTGAAGGGCCATGACGCGCCGAAGGACCGGCTCACGCGCATTATGGATGCGAGCCTCGGCTGGCTGTTCCGCGGCTTCAACACCGCCTTCAGCCGCGGCTCCAACGCCTATGGGCGGGGGGTGAAGGGCGTGATTGGCCGCAAGGTCCTGATGATGGGCCTCTATGTGCTGCTGCTGGGCGCCACCGCCTTCCTGTTCCGCACGGTGCCGCCTGGCTTCGTCCCGGCGCAGGACAAGCAATATCTGGTCGGCTTCGCCCAATTGCCGGATGGCGCCACGCTCGACCGCACCGAGGAAGTGATCCGCCGTATGAGCGAGATCACCCTCGCACAGGAGGGCGTGGAAAGCGCCATTGCCTTCCCGGGTCTGTCCATCAACGGCTTCACCAACTCCTCCAATTCCGGCATCGTCTTCGTGGGCCTGAAGCCGTTCGAGGAGCGCAAGCGGCCCGACCTTTCGGGCGGCGCCATCGCCCAGCAATTGAACGGCAAGTTCGCGGCCATCGAGGAGGCCATGGTGGCCATGTTCCCCCCGCCCCCCGTGCAGGGGCTGGGCACCATTGGCGGCTTCAAGTTGCAGATCGAGGACCGGGCGGGATTTGGCTACCAGGCCCTCAATGAGGCGACCCAGGCCTTCCTCGCCAAGGCGCGGCAGGCACCGGAGCTGGCGGGGCTCTTCTCCTCCTACCAGATCAACGTGCCGCAGCTTTATGCCGACATCGACCGCACCAAGGCGCGCCAGTTGGGCGTCGCGGTGACCGACGTGTTCGACACCATGCAGATCTATCTCGGCTCCATCTATGTGAATGATTTCAACAAGTTCGGCCGCACCTACACGGTCCGCGTCCAAGCGGATGCGCCCTATCGCGCCCGTGCCGGGGATGTGGGCCTCCTCAAGGTGCGCTCGGCCACCGGCGAGATGGTGCCGCTCTCCGCGCTCCTGAAGGTGAAGGAGGTGGCGGGTCCCGAGCGGGCCATGCGCTATAATGGCTTCCTCACCGCCGACATCAATGGCGGCGCGGCGCCCGGCTATTCGTCCGGCGAGGCGCAGAAGGCGGTGGAACGCGTGGCCGCCGAGACCTTGCCCAAGGGCATCGGCTTTGAATGGACCGAATTGACCTATCAGGACATCCTGGCCGGAAATTCGGCGGTGTGGGTGTTCCCGCTCGCCATCTTCCTGGTCTTCCTGGTGCTGGCAGCCCAGTATGAGAGCCTCGTGCTGCCGCTCTCCATCATCATGATCGTGCCCACGGGGCTGCTGGCCGCCATGACCGGCGTTTGGCTCTCGGGGGGTGACAACAATGTCTTCACCCAGATCGGCCTTGTGGTGCTGGTGGGCTTGTCGGCGAAGAACGCCATCCTGATCGTGGAGTTTGCCCGCGAACTGGAATTTGCCGGCCGCACCCCGCGCGAAGCTGCGGTGGAGGCGAGCCGCCTGCGCCTGCGGCCCATTTTGATGACCTCGCTGGCCTTCATCATGGGCGTGGTGCCCCTCGTCACCTCCATCGGCGCCGGCGCGGAGATGCGCCATGCCATGGGCGTGGCAGTGTTTGCGGGCATGATCGGCGTGACCGTGTTCGGCATCTTCCTGACGCCGGTCTTCTACGTGCTGCTGCGCCAGCTCTCGGGCAACCGCCCCCTGGTGCAGCATGGAGCGGCCGTTTCCGTCCCGCACGGGTCGCCCACGGACCATGCTGCACCCGTTGACGCCCACTGAGACGGGCAGGGGGCAACGCCCTTCATAGATCCGCCCTTCGCGCCAAAAGCGCCTCTCCCGCATGAGCGGGGGAGGAGTCTCATTCATCGATCATGCGCGGCCGATGACCGGGACGTTTTTCTCCGTTCTTGAACGGCGCGTGATGCAGGTCCCGCATGACGCGCTCATGGCTGATTGGGCGACGTTTCCCGCGCCAAGCGAACGGCTCGCCCACACGGTGCCGCTCCTGCGGTGGGTTGACCGGTTGGATCGTCTTTCGGACCCCCCGCAGGGACCCGCGCTTCAGTCCTTGCCTACACCCCTTGCTGCTTCCCCCAAGGCGCTCGCGAAGGGTTTTCAGGCAGAAGCCACCTCCCGCGCCCCCGGTCATCCACAGGCGCGCGCCCGAAACCGGGCTCATTTCCGCGAGCCTATGGACAGGAGCCGACGAACTGACTATACCCGCCACCGTTCCCGACGGCATCGCCGCCCGGACGCCCAGGTAGCTCAGTTGGTAGAGCATGCGACTGAAAATCGCAGTGTCGCTGGTTCGATTCCGGCCCTGGGCACCATCGCCCTTCTAAGGCGTTGATCTTTCAAAGTTCTTTGTGCCTCAAAACGTTGGAACCCTCTGGTGGTACAGATGGGTGGTCCAATGGTCCTCGCCATGTCGCGTCGGGCGAGCGTCCGAGAGCGCCAGCGCGCGCCATCCTTGCTCCGTCCTCGGTTTTCCGGCTGTGTCAGGGCAGGTGGTCCACGAAGCGCGTGAAGTCGGCTACCGGCTCGCGCTCGGTGAGAAAGCCATTTTCGGGCGCATGGGGGTCGGCGTGGCCGAGCGCCATGCCGCAGACGAGCATGCGCGTCTTTGGAATGGCGAGGCGCTCGGCAATAAACGCGCCATAGACGTTGAACGCCGCCTGCGGGCAGGTGTCGAGGCCGAAGCTGCGTGCGGCGAGCATAATGTTTTCCAGGAACATCCCGTAGTCGAGCCAGGAGCCCTGCTCCATGTCCCGGTCAATGGTGAAGAACAGGCCCACCGGCGCACCAAAGAACAGGAAGTTGCGCGCGTGCTGCTGGCGCATCTTCTCGTCTTCACCCCGGGCAATGCCCAGAGCCCCATAAAGCGCCCACCCCACCTTTCGCCGTCGGCCGAGATAGGGCTCGCGCCAGGTGCTTGGATAATAGCGATAGTCCGCCGCGCCCTTATCGCCTGACAGAGCCCTCTCATTCAACTCCGCCGCCAGCACGCGCAGCGCATCGCCCGTGACGACCAGAACCTGCCACGGCTGGATGTTCGAGCCTGACGGCGCCCGCGCGGCCAGATCCAGGATCCGCACGATCGTCTCCTTCGGCACCGGCATCGGCAGGAAGGCGCGCACGGAGCGGCGGGTGCGTATGGCCTCCTCCGCAGAGAGGGGAGCAGCGCGGTTGGCGCTGGAGGGAGGAAGCATCCTTGGTTTTTCCTCGTGTCCGGTGCGAGGGGGCGCAGTCCTGTCCGCGACTGTCGCCGGTGAAGACAGTGTCCCGCCCTTGCCACGGTCGGGGTGAGTCCGCAAGGCGGCATCTACGACTTTCGCAGTGCACCTATCGTGTTCGGCGGCGCACAACAATACCGCTATTGACTCACGTGTTCGTGTGGGCGAAAAAAAGTTCATGATTGTGAAACAAGCTGACAATCTCCTTGCCATTCTCGAGCTGTTCGCCAAGGTGCGGCGGCCGCGCACGCTGTCGCAGATCAGCGAGGCTCTGGGGCTGCCCAAGTCCTCCACCTTCAATCTCCTGGAGACATTGGAGGCGAAGGGCTTCATCCATGAATTGCGGCTGTGGGGCGGCTACTATCCCACCCGCCGGCTGCTGGCGCTCGCCCAGGACATCGCCGAGAACGATCCCTTCATCGATCGCCTGCGCCCGGCGCTCACCTGGCTTCAGGAGCAGACCGGAGAGACGGTGCTCCTAGCCCACCGGTCCGATGCAGAGATCGTGTATCTGGAGGCGATGGAGAGCCGGCATCCGGTGCGCTACTTCGCTCAGGCGGGGGAGCGCCGGCCGCTCCAGGTGACATCCGCCGGCAAGGCGATCCTGAGCTGCTACACGCCTGAGGAGCGTGCCCGGCTGTACGCGTCGCTTCCGTTTGAGAAGTATCGTGCCGCGACCTTGCCCGATGCGGCGGCGGTGGAGGCGGACATCGTGGCTTCGGTGGCGCGGGGCTGGTTCGAGAACCTCTCCGAATACACCCCCGACGTGCTCGGCGTGGGCATGCCTCTGGTGCTCGATGGTGAACGCCTCGCTGTCTCGGTGGCCGGGCCGAACTATCGCCTCATGGACAAGCGGGCCGAGACTGCGGCCCGCATCGCCGAGGCGGTTCAGATGATCCGTTCCAGTTTCGAGGGACAGGGAGGCACCCCGTGATTTTGGCCCTATCCCGGGCACTTGCCCGGTTCGAGAAAGTCCTGCTCCTGATCGCAGCGGCGTTCCTGTTTACGATGATGGTGATCGTCTTCGCCGATGTGGGGCTGCGCTATCTCTTCAACAGCCCCCTCGGCTTTTCCTATGACTTGATCTCGCTCTACCTGATGGTGGGTGTTTTCTTCTTCAGTTTGTCCAACACGCTGCGCCATGATGAGCATGTGCGCGTGGATATCCTTTATCTTCAGGCGCCCCCGTCCGTGCGCCGGATGTTCGACCGCATCAGCTATGCCCTGTCCGCCATTCTGTTTGCGGTGGTGCTCTGGATGGGGCTGTTGCGCGCCATCGCCAGCACCGCGCAGCTCGAAGTGATGGCCACGCTGATCCCATGGCCCATCTGGCTCGCCTATTGGATCGTGCCCATTGGCACTGCGCCCATCCTGATGCTGTGCGTGCTGCGCGTGATCCATCCAGAAATCACCAAAGAGCATCACGTCTGATGTGCCGGGAGCTGGCGCGGCCAAGGCGAGATCGCCCCCGCGAGTGACATCCCATCCGCGCCAAACAGACCCAAGAACAGTCGAGGAAACGCCATGACGCCGGCCCTGGTCATCGGTTTTTTGTTTGTGCTGCTGGCCATTGGCACGCCGGTGGGATTTGCGCTCGCCATTGCCGGCGCCACGGGATTGCTGGCCACCGCCGGGCTCACCGCTGTGGTGGGCGTGCTGGAGACGACCCCGTTCTCGGTCACGAACTCCTATGAACTCATCGCCATCCCCATGTTCATCCTCATGGCCGAACTGGTGGTGGCGAGCGGCATCGCCGATGGCCTGTTCCATGCGATGTCGGTGTGGATCGGGCGAGTGCGGGGCGGGCTCGCAGTGGCCACCGCCCTTGCCGGAGCTGGCTTTGGCGCCATTTCCGGGTCCAGCACGGCGTCCGCGGCGGCGCTTTCCGCCACCTCAATCCCCGCCATGCTGCGGGCCGGCTACGAACCGCGCTTCTCCTGTGGCGTGGTGGCCATTTCCGGCACGCTGGCGATGCTCATTCCGCCCTCCATCGCCCTGGTGCTCTATGGCATCATTGCGGAGGTCTCCATCGCCGATCTGCTGATCGGCGGTGTCATCCCGGGCCTGCTGGTCACGGCCGCCATCATCGCCACCATCTATGTGCTGATTTGGCGCGATCCGGCGCTCGCCCCCGCCACCCGTAGCTACAGCTGGCACGAGAAGCTGGCGGCTGTGCGCGAGGTGGGTCCTATGCTGGCCCTTCTGCTCATCGTCACCGGGGTCATCTATCTGGGCATCGCCACGCCCACCGAGGCGGCGGCGCTGGGGGCGTTCGGCGCGCTGGTGCTGACGGCGTTGGTGGGCAAGCTGACCTGGCCGACTCTTGTGTCGGTGCTGACCCGGGCGGCGCGCGCCACCTGCATGATCTTGATGATCGTCATCGGCGCCAGCATTTTCGGCTTCTTCCTTACGCTGACGCAGGTCACGCAGGGCGCGGTGTCGTTCGTGACCTCGCTCGACGTGTCACCCTACGTCGTCATGGCTCTGATCGTCTGCCTCTACATCCTGCTCGGCTGCTTCATGGACCAACTGGCGATCCTGATCCTGACGGTTCCGATCGCGGTGCCGGCCGTCAAGGCGCTGGGGTTCGATCCGGTGTGGTTCGGCGTGCTCGTCGTGGTCACGGCGGAGGTGGGGATGATCACGCCGCCGCTGGGGCTGAACGTATTCGTCGTCTCCCGCTATAGCGGACGGCCGCTCGCCGAGATCTTTTCGGGTATCGCGCCACATGTGGTGGCCCATATCATCGTGATCGCTCTCCTCATCGCCTTCCCGGCACTGGTTCTGTGGTTGCCCGGGACGATGAATTGACAGCGGAAAAAAGGAGGAAGACAGCCATGACCAAACAAAAATACATGGTACGGGAAGGTGAGGTGAAAACCTATTCTCCCGTCAACCATTCGGGCACGGTCAACCGACGCCTCATCAGCCGCGAGACGGTGGGCGCCAAGCAATTGGAAGTGGTGCTCGGCACCATCGAGAAGGGCGCCGGCGCCCATCCACATCATCACGACGGCATCGAGCAGGTCTGCTACCTGCTCTCGGGCGAGGCGACCGCCGAAGTGGGCGGCGAGACGCTGCACCTGCGCCCGGGCGATGCATGCTTCTTTCCCGCCGGCGAGGAGCACGTCTTCACCGCCGTCAGCGACGAGCCGGTGCGTGTGCTCGTGATCTATGCCCCCCCTTATGCCGAGAAGGTCTGAACCCATCAGGCCCCGACCCTTGGAGGAGACCCCCATGACCCGTGAACCGAAGTCCCGCGCGGTGTGGACCGGCGCCGTGTGTGCCGCGGCCCTGATGTGCGCCCAGATCGCGTCTGCCGGCGCCGCAGAGGTGACCTTGAAACTGGCGGATTCCCTGCCGGCCGCTCACTCCATCACGAAGAATGCGACCCAGTATTTCTTCGATCAAGTCAAGACCCTGACCAATGGCAAGGTGGCGTTCCAGCACTTTCCGGCGGAGCAACTGGGCAAGGCGAAGGATCTGCTCACCGTCACCCAGACCGGCCTGACGGACATCGGCTACGTGGTGCCGAGCTACGCTTCGGAGAAGATGCCGCTGGGCGCGGTGGCCGAGCTGCCGGGCGGGTTCAATTCCTCCTGCGAGGGGGCGAAGGCCTTCTGGGCCCTGGCCAAGCCGGGCGGCCTGCTGGACACGCTGGAATTTAAGCCCAATGGCGTGCGCGTGCTCTATGTGGTGGCGCTCTCGCCCTATCAGGCGGTGTTCTCGGAAAAGGCCGGCTTCAAGAGCTTCGAAGATTTCAAGGGGCGCAAGATCCGCTCCAATCCCGGCCCCATGGAGCTCGCTTTGCGTGACCTCGGCGCGGTGCCGATCCGCATGACGCCGCCGGAAATCTTCGACGCCATGACCAAGGGCACCATTGACGGCGCGCTGCTGCCCTACACCTCCACCTTCTCCTATGGCCTCAACACCGTGGTGAAGGCGGTGACGGTCGGCCAGAATTTCGGCACGGTGGGCATCACCTATTCCATCAATGCCAATAAATGGGCAAGCCTGTCGAAGGATGTGCAGGACGCGCTCACCAAGGCCGGTGAGGAGACCGTGGGCCATGCCTGCGCGCTGTTCGACCAGGAAGAGGCGGCGCTCGCCACCAAGCTGAAGGAGGGCGGCACCTTGATGGTCTCCTTCACGCCAGAGCAGGAGAAGGTGCTGGCGGCCAATTTCGCCAGCGTGTCTAAGGACTGGGCGCAGAACCTTGAGAAGCGTGGCAAGCCGGCCGGCAAGGTGCTGGATGCATTCCGCGCTGCTATCGCCGCTCAGCGCTGAGCGCCTCCTTTATCGCTGATCGAACCGGCGCGGGCGCCTGCCCGCCCGCGCCGCCCCCTGTTCTTGTCCGGGAAATGACACCATGGCGGGGCTTTATTACGAGGATTTCGTGCCGGGGCGGGTGATGTCCCACGCCATCACCCGCACGGTCACCGAATACGACAACATGATGTTCAGCTGCCTCACCATGAATCCGCAGCCGCTGCACATCGACCGGCACTTCGCCGCCAAGACCGAGTTCGGCCAACCCCTGGTAAACAGCCTCTTCACCCTCGGCCTCATGATCGGCATCACGGTGGCCGACACCACGCTCGGCACCACCATCGCCAATCTGGGCATGAGCGATGTGCGTTTTCCCAAGCCGGTCTTCCAGGGAGATACGGTGCGGGTGGAGACCACCGTGATGTCCAAGCGCGAGAGCCGTTCGCGGCCCGAGGCAGGGCTGGTGGAATTCGAGCACCGGGCCTTCAACCAAGACGGCGCGGAAGTGGCGGTCTGCCGGCGCCAGGCGCTGATGCGCAGGCGTCCCGAAGCGGGGAGCCTCCCGGCATGAGTTGCGCGCCCCGTTCCTATCTGTTCGTGCCCGGCGACGCGCCGGACAAGATGGCCAAGGCCGCCGCCGGGGCCGCCGATGCGCTCATTCTCGACCTGGAGGATTCCGTCGCGCCAGGCCGCAAGGATGCGGCGTTGGAAGCGGTCTGCGCTTTTCTGGCCGCAGCGCGGGCGCAGGCACGTCCGCGCCTTTATGTGCGGCTGAATGGCACCGATCCCGACCGGGCGCTGCGGGAACTAGCCGCCTTGCCACTCCAGTCGGTCGCGGGGCTTGTCTGGCCGAAGCTGTCGCGCGTGCGCGAGCTCGACCCCATTGCCTATGGTCTCGACGCCCTGGAGGCGCGGGATGGTCTTCCCAAGGGGAGCGTCGGTATCGTCGGCATCGTGACCGAAACGGCCGCATCGCTGCTCAATGGTGCAGACCTGGGACGGGGGCATCCGCGCCTTCAAGGCTATACGTGGGGCATGGAGGACCTGTCAGCCGACATCGGCCGCGCCCCGCTCCCCGGCGCAAGCGATGCGGGCGCGGCACTGGCCGAGCATGCCCGCCTGTTCTGCCTCCTTGTGGCACGGGCCGCCGGCATCGATGCGATCGATGCGGTTGACCCCGATTTCCGCACGCCGGAGCGTCTGGCGTCGGAGACCGCCCGTGGAAGGGACCTCGGCTTCAGTGCCCGCATGGCCATTCATCCGGCGCAGATCGCGCCCATCCACCAGGGGCTCGCGCCGGACGCGGCGACCCTGAGCTGGGCGCGCCGCGTGATGGAACTGGCCGCGGCGCACCCGGACCTCTCCGCATTTCAGCTCGACGGGCGAATGGTGGACCGACCCCATATTCGCACCGCCGCTCTCATTCTCGAACGGAGCCGCGTGCCATGATCCCGCTTCTCACCGGCATTCGCGTGGTGGACATCACCTCGATCGTGCTGGGCCCGTTTGCCGGGCAGATCCTGGCGGACCTCGGCGCCGATGTGATCAAGGTTGAGCCCATGGTCGGCGACCTCGCGCGGTCCGTGCACCCGACCCAGGGCGAGGGCATGAGCGCCATGTTCCTCAACAACAACCGCAACAAGCGCAGCATCCGCCTGGACCTGAAGTCGGAAGGCGGGCGCGAGGTGCTGGCGCGCCTGGTGACGGAAGCGGACGTCCTCCTGCACAACATGCGGGTGGATGCCATCACCCGCCTGGGGTTCGGTTTCGAGGCGGTGAAGGCGCTCAATCCGCGCATCATCTATTGCTCGGCCATCGGCTTTGGCCAGGATGGCCGCTATCGCGACCGGCCCGCCTTCGACGATGTGATCCAAGCGGCGAGCGGGCTTGCCATGCTGCCCGCCCATGCGGGCGGTGAGCCGTCTTATGTGCCCAGTGTCATCGCTGACAAGGTGGGCTCCCTCTATGCGACCTACGGCATTCTGGCGGCCATCGCGGCGCGCGCGCGCGGCGTCGTGGAGGCGGTGGACGTAGAGGTGCCCATGTTCGAGTCGCTGGTGAGCTTTCTGTTCAACGAGCATCTGGCGGCGGCCACCTTCAGTGCGGAGCCCCAAGGGGCCGGCTACCACAGGCTCTTCTCCCGCAACCGCCGGCCCTATCGCACGCGGGACGGCTGGGTGGCGGTGCTGCCCTATACCGGCGAGCAGTGGCGCCGCATTCTCCAGGAGATCGGGCGCGCCGATGTGCTCTCCGCGCCCTGGTTCGCGGATGCGGGCGAACGCAGCAAGCGGGTGGACGAACTTTACAGCATCGTGGCCACCGCCATCCCCGCGCGGACCACGGCAGAGTGGCTGGACACCTTCGCCCGCCTCGACATTCCCCACTCCAAGGTGAATGACCTCGACGACCTTCTGGTGGACCCGCATCTGGCGGACGTGGGGTTTTTCGCGCCGGGAGGGCAGGGGGAGGCTGGCGCGGCCCGTGCCTTGCGCCAACCCGTCCTCTATCGCGGCGCGCCGGTGGCACCCGACCAACCCGCGCCGCGGCCGGGAGCGGATACGGCGGGCATCCTCGCCTCGCTCGGCTATTCCGACGACGAGGTGCGCCGTCTGGCGGCGAACGGCTCCATCGGCGTGGAAGGGGAGGGATGAGATGGAAATGCGCGCAGCCTATGGCCGGATCGGCATGGGGTTCCATTATGAGGATCTGAGCCTGGGTATGAAGTTCCGCACCGCGGGCCGAACCATCACCCAGGCCGACCTTTCCGCCTTCTGCAATCTCTCCTGGCTGACCGAGGAGCTGTTCACCGACGCCGACCATCGGGCGGGCATGGCCTTGCCGGCAGCGGTGGTGCCGGGCGCGCTGGTCTATTCCTTCGCCGAGGGACTGCTGCTGCCCATGATGCAGGGCACGGGCCTCGCCTTCCTGGAGGCGGACGTCCGTGTGAAAGGGCCGACCGTGGTGGGCGACACCATCACCGTCTATTGTGAGGTGAGCGAGATGCGCGTCACCTCCCGGGGCGACCGGGGGCTGGTGCGGACGCTCAATTCCGTCCGGCGCAGCGACGGCACCGAGCTTCTGACCTACAATCCCCTGCGCATGCTGAAGCTGCGCGGCATCTGACTTATGGCGCGCGGGGCCTGGCCACGCCGCCATTGATCTGGCGCGCGGGGATTGCCATCGTGCCCAGGCACCTCTTCCGCAGGATCGTCGCGCGTGCTGACGCTGAATGACCGCCAGAACACCATTCTGTCCCTGGCAAGGACGAGCGGCCATGTGGAGGTGGAGGATCTCGCCGTGCGCCTCGGCGTGACGCCCCAGACCATCCGGCGCGACCTGAACATGTTGTGCGGCGGCAATCTCCTGGCGCGCACCCATGGCGGAGCGGTGGTCTCCTCGGCGGTGGAGAACCTGTCCTACGAGGCCCGCCGTCAGATTGCCGCCTCCGCCAAGCGGGCCATCGGGGAGGCAGCCGCGCGGCTCATCCCCGAAAATTCCTCCCTGTTCATCACCATCGGCACCACCACCGAGGAGGTGGCGCGGGCCATCACCGCGCATCGGGATCTTCTGGTCATCACCAATAATATCAACGTGGCGCTGCGGCTCTATCCCTTTCCGGCGCTGCGCGTGATGGTGGCGGGCGGCCAGGTGCGCCATTCCGATGGCGCGGTGGTGGGGCCGGCGGCCATCGACATGATCCGCCAGTTCAAGGTGGACACCGCCATCATCGGCGCCTCGGCCATCGACGAGGACGGCTCACTCCTCGATTTCGACCCGCTGGAAGTGACGGTCGCCCGCGCCATCATGGAGAACGCCAGGCGGGTGATCCTGGTGTGCGACAAGAGCAAAGTGGGGCGCGTGGCGCCCGTGCGCCTCGGCCATCTCAATCAAGTGGCCGCCTTCGTCACCGACCATCTGCCATCCCCCCGCCTGCGCGCCCTGTGTGCCGCCCATGGCGTCCAGCTGGTGGAGGCGTCGCCGGAAAACGAACATCCATGACGCATTGATTTGTAAAAGAAATCTGCGTCTTTAAAGTTCGTTTTTTTCGATTGCGAACATATTGGCGTTCGCTTTAGCCTTGGCGTCAGCGCTCGCGGACACTGTCGCAATGCCGCGCCGGAGCGAGCCAATTGCGCCGGGCGCCAAGGAGAGGTCGATCCAGATGGAACGGGCGCGCGCTTCTGCGCAGGGGCAGGCGGCAGGAGCCGGCGACCGCACGTTCGACATCGCCATCATCGGCGGCGGCGTGAACGGATGCGGCATTGCGCGCGATGCCGCCGGGCGGGGCTATTCGGTCTATCTGTGCGAGCAGGGCGACCTTGCCATCGCAACCTCCTCGGCCTCCACCAAGCTGCTCCATGGCGGCCTGCGCTATCTGGAATATTACGAGTTCAAGCTGGTGCGCGAGGCGCTCACCGAGCGCGAGGTCGTGTGGGGCATCGCGCCCCATATCGTCCATCCGCTGCGCTTCGTGCTGCCTTATGGGCGGGGCATGCGGCCCTGGTGGATGCTACGCCTCGGCCTCTTCCTCTATGACCATTTGGGCGGGCGCAAGCTGCTGCCCAAGACGCGCGCGCTGGATCTCGGCCACGATGTGGCCGGCGCTCCGCTGAAAAGCGAGCTGCGCACGCGGGGCTTTGAATATTCCGACTGCTGGGTGGATGACGCCCGCCTCGTGGTGCTCAACGCCGCCGATGCCCGCGCCAAGGGCGCCGTGATCGAGACGCGCACCCGCGCGGTGGCCTTCGACCGCGCGCCCGATGCCTGGACCCTCACCGTGGAAGATCGGGAGGCCGGCACCCGCAAGCCGGTGCGCGCCCGTGTCCTCGTCAATGCCGCCGGCCCCTGGGCCGACCGCCAGATCGGCGCGGCCCGCCCGCCCTTGAAGGGCAAGCTGCGGCTGGTGCAGGGCTCGCACATCGTGGTGCCGCGCCTGTTCGACCATGACCGCTGCTACATCTTCCAGAATCCCGACGGCCGCATCGTCTTCGCCATTCCCTATGAAGGCGACTTCACCCTCATCGGCACCACGGACCTGGACTATCAGGGCGATCCAGCCAAGCCCGCCATCACGCCCGAGGAAACCGCCTATCTGTGCTCCGCCGCGAGCGAGTATTTCGCCCGTCCGGTGACGCCCGCCGATGTGGTGTGGACCTATTCGGGCGTGCGGGCGCTCTATGATGACGGCGCGAGCGCGGCGCAGGCGGCCACCCGCGATTATGTGCTCGAGCTGAACGAAGAGGCCGCGCCGCTCCTGTCCGTGCTCGGCGGCAAGATCACCACCTATCGCCACCTCGCGCTCGACGCCCTGGACAAGCTCGTCCCGCATCTGGGTCCGGCGGCCGCCCGGCGCGGCGACTGGACGGGCACGAAGCCGCTGCCCGGCGGCGATTTCCCGCCGGGCGAGACGCCGGCGCTCGCGCGGGCGCTCCAGCACGGGCGGGAATGGCTCGCCGACGCCGACGCGGCGCG
The DNA here is from genome assembly GCF_017742835.1 of Aquabacter sp. L1I39. Lineage (GTDB taxonomy): Bacteria > Pseudomonadota > Alphaproteobacteria > Rhizobiales > Xanthobacteraceae > L1I39. The sequence goes on along the minus strand of NZ_CP072392.1, from coordinate 5,328,500 downwards.
CCTCGCGCGCACCTATGGCACGCAGGCGCACCAGATCCTGGAAGCGGCGGACGGGGCGCCGGAAGCCCGGCGCAGCTTCGGGGCGGGACTGACCGTGGCCGAGGTCCGCCATCTCATGGGCGCGGAATTCGCCCGCACCGCCGACGATGTGATCTGGCGCCGCACCAAGCTCGGCCTGCGGCTGTCCACGGAAGAGGTGGCGGCACTGGACGCGTTCATGGCACAGGAGCGCCGGTCCGCCGCGGCCTGACCGGCGCTATACGAAGAACGAAAAAAGGGGGAGGACGGGCGTGGACACCCACATCCTTGTCATCGACCAGGGCACCACTTCAACGCGCGCGATCGTCTTCGACCGCACCTTCGTTCCCGTAGCGAGCGCACAGCGGGAATTCCCGCAGCATTTCCCCCATCCCGGCTGGGTGGAGCACGACCCGCGCGATTTGTGGGAGACCAGCCTTGCCACCCTGCGCGAGGCGCTCACCAAGGCGGGGCTCGCGGCCTCAGACATCGCCGCCATCGGCCTCACCAACCAGCGCGAGACGGTGGTCATCTGGGACCGGGAGACGGGCGGGTCCATCGCGCCCGCCATCGTCTGGCAGGACCGGCGGACGGCGGAGGTCTGCAACAGCCTGAATGCGGAGGGCTGCGAGGCGCTGGTGTCCGAGCGCAGCGGGCTCCTCATCGATCCCTATTTCTCAGCGACCAAAATCGCCTGGCTGCTGGACAATGTGCCCGGCGCGCGGGCGCGGGCGGAGCGGGGGGACCTGGCCTTCGGCACCGTGGACAGCTTCCTTCTGTGGCAACTCACGGGCGGCGCGGTGCATGCCACGGACGTGACGAACGCCTCCCGCACCATGCTGTTCGACATCACAGCCGGCGCCTGGGACGCCGAGCTCCTGCGCCTGTTCCGGGTTCCCGAGGCGCTCCTGCCGGAGGTGCGCGACACCGCCGGCCCGTTCGGCACCACCGCCAAGGGCTGGCTCGGCCGCGAGGTGCCGGTGCTCGCCATGGTGGGCGACCAGCAGGCGAGCCTTGTGGGCCAAGCCTGCTTCGCGCCGGGCCTCGCCAAGGTCACCTATGGCACCGGCGCCTTCATGCTGCTCAATACGGGGGACGTGCGCCCGCGCTCGCGCCATCGCCTGCTCACCACCATCGCCTACCAATGGGACGGCACGCGCGCCTATGCGCTGGAAGGCGCAATCTTTTCGGCCGGCTCCACCGTGCAATGGCTGCGCGACAGCCTCGGCATCATCTCAACCGCCGCAGAGAGCACCGCATTGGCGGCACAGGCGGACGAGAGCCAGCCGGTCTATCTGGTGCCGGCCTTCGTGGGTCTGGGCGCGCCGCACTGGCGCAGCGATGCCCGTGCCACCTTGAGCGGCCTCACCCGCGGCACCACCCGCCGCGAGATCGCCCGCGCGGCGCTGGAAAGCGTCGGCTACCAGACGCTCGACCTTCTGGACGCCATGCGCGCCGACATGGCCCATGCCGGCCTCGCACGGACCGAGGCGGTGCTGCGGGTGGATGGCGGCATGTCGGACAGCGATTTCACCATGCAGTTCATCGCCGACATCCTCGCCCTGCCCGTGGATCGCCCGCAGGTGCGCGAAACCACGGCACTGGGCGCCGCCTTTCTCGCCGGCTGGCGCGCAGGCCTTTATGGCGGGCCGGAGGCGTTTGCCGCCAACTGGCACCTGGACCGCCGCTTCACGCCGCAAATGGCGGCGGACCGCCGGGACGGCAAGATCAAAGGCTGGCAGGCCGCCGTCGCCCAGACGCTTCACCTTCCCCACTGATTTTGCACCGGCGCGCGTGAAAACCGCCGGACGCAGCGGCACGTCTGCTTGACATGTTATGACGATAATCTGATTGTTATGACAATAGGCCGAACACATATCGGCCAGGAGGAAAACGCCAATGAGTCCAATGAAGCCCTCGCGGCGGCATGTGCTGCAGGCTGGCCTTGCGGCCGTCGCTGTCCCCGCCTTCATCCGCGCCGGCCTCGCGCAGGATGGCGACCTCGCCCCCTACCAGTCGGCCAAGATCGACTGGCGGCAGGCCGCCGGCGAGCAGATCACCGTGGCGGTAATCCCGGCGAGCTATTTCGACAACCTGATCGCCCTCGCGCCCCAGTTCGAGGCCCTCACCGGCATCAGCGTGCGCTTCGAGAAGATCCCGCCGGCGCAGATCCGCCAGAAGGCGGTGATCGACCTCACCTCCAAGGCGGGCGGCTATTCCACCCATGCGGCCGACCCCATGTATTACGCGCTCTATGCCGCCAACAAATGGGTGGAGTCGCTCGATCCCTATCTGAAGGATGCCGCCCTCACCGATGCGTCCTGGTTCCAGGCGGACGACATCATCCCGGCCTGGCGCAACGCCAACACCATCGAGGGCAAGCTCTATGGCGTGCCCTATGACGGCGAGGTCACGATTCAGGTCTACCGCAAGGACCTGTATGACGCGAAGGGCCTGAAGGCCGCCGAGACGCTGGAAGACTTCGTCTCCAACGCCGCCGCCCTCAACGACCCGTCCAATCGCCTGTGGGGCACGGCGCTGCGCGGCGTCGCCGGCGCGGGGCAGAATGTCTACATCTATTCCTCGCTGTTCCGCGAATTCGGCGGCGAGTGGTTCCCGGGCGGCAAGTTCCGCGTCAACGGCCCGGAGGCCGAAGCGGCGCTGAACTGGTATGTGGACGTGATGCGCAAATATGCGCCCACCGCCGCCCAGAACTGGAACTGGCCGGACATTGCCGACGCCTTCTCCCAGGGCACGGTGGCCAGCTATATCGACGCCAACACCTCCGCCTCGGTGATCAACAATCCCGAGAAGTCCAAGGTGGTGGGCAAGGTGGGCTTCGCCCGCTGGCCGAAGGGGCCGACCGGCAAGCGCGTCTCTTCCATCTGGAACTGGGGCTTCCCCATCAATGCGGCGCTGCCCGAGAAGCGCAAGAAGGCCACCTGGCTGTTCATCCAGTGGGCCGCCTCGCTGCCCACCCAGGCGCGCACCTCCTACCAATATGCGGGCCCCGCCAAGCGCTCCGGCGTCAACCGCCTGAGCCTGTGGAAGAACCCCGATTATGTGAAGCTGATGGACAGCTTCGGCGACAATTTCGTCGCCGCCACCCTCGGCGCCCTGGAACACGACACGGACGTGAACTGGCGCCCGCGCGTGCCCCAATGGCCGGCCATCGGCGACACGCTCGCCACCGCCATCCAGCAGGCGCTGGTGGGACAGGCCACCACCAAGGCCGCGCTCGACGAGGCGCAGCGGCGCCTCGAGCCGATGATGCGGGGCTGACACGGTGAGCAAGGCGACCACACTGGGCGCCCGAGGCGGATCTGCCGCCTCGGGACGCGCCGATCCCGTGCGCATGATGGAAGGCCGGGAGCGCCGCTTCGCGGCGGCGCTCATGGCCCCCGCCTTCATCGCCCTGATGGCGACGACCACCTTTCCGCTGCTGCATCTGGGCTGGACCAGCCTGCACCGGATGGACCTCGCCATGCCGTTCATGGACGGCTTCGTGGGCCTCGACAATTATCGCGAGCTGCTGGGCGACCCACGCTTCTGGTCGGCGCTCGGGGTGAGCCTTGTCTACACCGCGTCCACGGTCATCCTGCAGGTGATCCTTGGCCTTGCGCTCGCCTTGCTGGTGAACGGCATGCGGCGCGGCCAGACGCTGTTCCGCATCGTCGCCATCCTGCCCGTGGTGCTCTCCCCGGCGGTGGTGGGCATGGTCTGGCGCACCTTCATGCTCACGCCGGAATTCGGCGTCGTCGACTATCTCAGCATGACCGCCGGCCTCGGCAGCCACAACTGGCTGGGCGATCCTTCGCTCGCCCTGTTCTCGGTGGTGGTGATCCACACCTGGCAGTGGACGCCCTTCGCCTTCATGGTGCTGCTGGCGAGCCTGGCTGCCCTGCCGGAGGACATTTACGAGGCCGCGCGCATCGACCGGGCGAGCCCCTGGCAGAGCTTCGTGCGCATCACCTTGCCGCTGCTGCGGCCGGCCATCGTGATGGTCATCATCATGCGCACCATGGTGGCGCTCACCGCCTTTGCCGCCATCTTCACGGTGACGGGCGGCGGGCCGGGCACGGCCACCGAGATCCTCAACCTCTATGCCTACCGCAAGTCCTTCACGGAACTGTCCATCGGCTATGGCTCGGCGCTCGCCGTGGCGCTGCTGATCTTCACGCTGGTGGTGACCGGCATCCTCTTTGCGCTCCGGAGGGCCAAATGAAGGGCCGCAAGCTGCGCCTCGTCCTGCTCCTGGGGGTCTCCGGGCTGTTCCTGCTGGCCTGGATCTTCCCCATCTTCTGGAGCCTGCTGAACGCCTTCAAGAGCGAGCAGGACGTGCTCGCCTATCCGCCGAAGCTCATCTTCACGCCCACTTTGGCGGCCTTCGACGACGTGCTGTTCGGGCCGACCTCCATCGTGCCCAACCTCGTCTCCAGCTTCATCATCTCCATCGGCACCACCATCGTGACCATGGTGCTGGCCATCCCGGCCGCCTATGCGCTCGCCCGCCTGCGTGTGCCGGGCAAGAAATGGTCGGGCTTCTATGTGCTGGCCACCCAGATGCTGCCGCCGGTGGGCATCATCATTCCCTATTTCCTGATCCTGCGGGACATTGGCTGGATCGATACCTACCAGGGCATCATCCTCATCTATCTGTCCTTCTCGCTGCCCTTCGCCATCTGGCTGCTGGTCTCCTATTTCGAGGACCTGCCCTTCGAGATGGAGGAGGCCGCCTTCATCGATGGCGCGAGCCGCATGATGACGCTCTGGCGCATCATCCTGCCCCAGGTGCGCGGCGGGGTGGCGGTGACCGTGGTGTTCGTGTTCCTGAACGCCTGGAACGAGTTCCTCTTCGCCGTTGTGCTGTCGGGGAACGTGGTGCGCCCGGTCACCATCTCCATGTTCAACTTCGTGTCGGTGGAGCAGACGCTCTGGTCGAAGCTGGCGGCGGTGTCGGCGCTCGCCATGCTGCCCGTCATCATCCTCGGCATCATCGCCCAGAAACACATCGTGAAAGGCCTGACGGTCGGCGCCGTCAAGGGAGGAGGACGTCGATGACCGCGCGCGGACTGGTCCAGATGGAAAACATCGTCAAGCGGCACGGCACGTTCGAGGCGCTGAAGGGCATCGACGTGGAGATCCGCCCCGGCGAATTCTTCGCCATGCTCGGCCCCTCCGGCTCCGGCAAGAGCACGACGCTGAGGATCCTTGCCGGGCTCGACGCACCCACCTCCGGGCGCATCCTGCTGGACGGGGAGGATGTCACCGGCGCCGATGCGCGGGCGCGGGACGTGGCCATGGTGTTCCAGAGCTACGCCCTCTATCCGCACATGAGCGTGGCCGAGAACATCGCCTTCCCGCTCGAAATGGCGAAGGTGCCGAAGGCCGAGATCGCCCCCGCCGTGCGCGAGGCGGCGGCGAAGGTGAAGATCGACCATCTGCTCGACCGCAAGCCCGGCCAGCTGTCCGGCGGCCAGCAGCAGCGCTGCGCGCTGGCCCGTGCAATCGTGCGCAAGGCGCGGCTGTTCCTGCTGGACGAGCCGCTCTCCAACCTCGATGCCATGCTGCGCCTCGCCACCCGCGTGGAGCTGAAGAAGCTGCAGCGGTCGCTCGGGGTCACGGCGGTCTATGTGACCCACGACCAGGAGGAGGCGATGACCCTCGCCGACCGCATGGCCGTGTTCCAGGAGGGAGAGATCCGCCAGATCGGGCGTCCCGCGGAGGTGTTCGCCGCCCCCAATTGCATCGAGGTGGCGGCCTTCATCGGCAGCCCGCCCATGAACCTCCTGGCCACCCGCACGACAGCCGGCGGCGTGCTCATCGGCGGGCGGCACGTGCCGTTGGCGGCGCCCCTGGAGGCGGGCCGCGAGGTGGTGGTGGGCATCCGCCCGAGCGCCGTGCGCTTCGACCCGGAGGGCATCCCCGTCTGCGTGGAGGTGGTGGAAAATCTCGGCGATGCCGCCATCCTGGATTTGACACTGGACGGGATGCCCCTGCGCGCCCGGTATGACCGTTTCCCGCTGCCCCGCGAGGGGGAGACCATGGCCGTCTCCTTCGCCCCGCAGGACATCCACCTGTTCGACCCCATCACCCGCCGCCGGATCTGACCCATGCTGACGCCTTTGAAGGGCAAGGCCGCGCGTGACGCCGCCCCTCCCGCCGCTGGCGGGCCGCTCCACATCCAGGTGCGCGAAGCCATCCGCAGCCAGGTGCGCGAAGGAAAGCTCATCGACGCCGAGGGCCGGCTGATGCCGGAAGCGGAATTGGTGAAGCATTTCGGCGTGAGCCGCATCACCATCCGCCACGCCATCCAACCCCTTGTGGCCGAGGGCATGTTCGCCCGTGAGCGCGGCCGCGGCACGTTCCTGAAGTCCAACAAGCCGGAAAACTGGCTGGGCCGGCTGATGGGCTTCTCGGAGACCATTCGCGACGCCGGCTTCGAGCCCGGCGCGCGCATCCTCCACAAGGGCATGACCAACACCCATCACGAGGCCGTGCGCGAGGCCCTTAAGGAACGCGCCGTGTGGGAATTGAAGCGCGTGCGGCTGGCGGACGACATCCCCATCGCCATCGAGCACGCCTTCTATCCCCCCGACATCGGCCTGGAGCTGGAGACGCGCGACCTCGTCTCCATCCTCATGTACCGGGTGTTCGAGGAGGAGCTCGGCCTCAATATCAAGGAGGCCAGCCAGAGCATCTCCGCGACCCTTGCGGACGAGGCCACCGCCGGTGTCCTCGGCATCGCCCCCCGGGACCCGCTGCTCGCCATGGAGCGCCTGACCATCTCGCGGGAGGGCCGGCCGCTGGAGCTGCTGCGCTCGGTCTACCTGCCCGACTATTTCCGCTTCACCATCAATCTGACGCGGCGGTCGTGACCAAGGTCACGCCGCGCCCGGGAGCCTTCCATGCCTGACGCGCCCACTTCCAAGCGCCCCAACATCGTCCTCATCCTCAATGACGACATGGGCTTTTCCGACATCGGCTGCTATGGCGGCGAGATCGAGACCCCCAACCTCGACCGCCTGGCCGCAAACGGCCTGCGCTATTCCCAATTCTACAACACCGCCCGCTGCAGCCCGTCGCGCGCCTCGCTGCTCACGGGCCTGCATCCCCACCAGACCGGCATCGGCATCCTGACCTACAGCACCGGGCCGGAAGGCTATGCGGGCAATCTGAACAAGAATTGCGTGACCATCGCGGAGGTGCTGCGCAAGGCCGGCTACCGCACCCGGCTGACCGGCAAGTGGCATGTGGCTTCCAATCTCACCGAGCCCACCGACACCTGGCCGCTCCAGCGCGGCTTCGACGAATTCTACGGCACCATCATCGGGGCCGGCAGCTTCTACTGGCCCAATACGCTCACCCGCGGCAATGCCAATGCCGAGCACGAGGCGGTGGAAGATCCGAACTTCTTCTATACCGACGCCATCTCCGACGAGGCGGCCGACTTCATCCACCGCCACGCGCGGGACAATCCCGGCACGCCCTTCTTCCAATATGTGGCCTATACGGCGCCCCACTGGCCGCTCCACGCCCATCCCGAGGACATCGCCAAGTATAAGGGCCGGTTCGATGCCGGGTGGGACACGCTGCGCGAGGAGCGCCTCGCGCGCATGATCAAGGCGGGGATCATCCACCCCAACTGGAAGCTGACCGAGCGCGATCCCACCCAGCCGCCATGGACGGATGCGCAGGAGCGGGAATGGCTTGCCCGCTGCATGGAGGTCTATGCCGCCCAGATCGACCGCATGGACCAGGGCATCGGCCGGGTGCTCAAAGCGCTGGAGGATACCGGGCAGATGGACGACACGCTCGTCATCTTCCTGTCCGACAACGGCGCCTGCGCCGAGGATATTCCCGATGATGTGACGCCCCAGGTGCTGGTCGAGGACCTGATGATCGCGCAGGAAAAGACCCGCGACGGCCGTCCGGTGCGCTTCGGAAACATCCCTGAGATCATGCCGGGCGCCGAGGATACCTATCAGAGCTACGGGGTGGCCTGGGCCAACCTCTCCAACACGCCGTTCCGGCTCTACAAGCATTGGGTCCACGAGGGCGGCATCGCCACCCCGCTGATCCTGCACTGGCCGGCACGCATCACGGCGGGCGGCGAGCTGCGCCACATGCCCGGCCAGTTGCCGGACATCATGGCGACCATCCTCGACATCACCGGTGCCGCCTATCCGCAGACCCACGCGGGCAATGACATCCTACCGTGCGAGGGGGAGAGTCTGGCGCGCTCCTTCCCGCAGGATGACACGCGCGATACCCCCATGTTCTGGGAGCACGAGGGCAATGCGGCGGTGCGCGTCGGCCAGTGGAAGCTGGTGCGCAAGTATCCCGGCCCCTGGGAGCTCTATGACATGGAGGCTGATCGCACCGAGCTGCACGACCTTTCCGCGGAGCATCCCGAGCGGGTCACGGAGATGATCGCGCTCTACCAGGCCTGGGCCGAGCGCTGCGGCGTCATCCCGCGCGAGAAGATCCTGGAGCTGATGAAGGCCCAGGGGGCCGCCGCCTTCTGGGAAGAGGAGGAGGCGTGAGCGAGGCCCGCCGCAGCGGGACGCAGGACGCAGCCGGCGGCGCCCCGACCTGCTGCTGCGCGCGCCGCGGCGGCGGGACTGAGGCCGTGCCGCCGCCGCCCCGCGCGGGGCGGGGAACCGCCTTTCGCTGGGTGGCGCTGCCCGGCGGGCGATTCCTGATGGGCACGTCCGGCGCGGAAGGCTTTGCCGGCGACGGCGAGGGACCGGCGCGGCCGGTGACGCTGAGCCCGTTCGCCGTCTCCGCCTATGCGGTCACCAATGCCCAGTTCGCCGATTTCGTCCGCGACACCGGCTATATGACCGAGGCCGAGCGCTTCAACTGGTCCTATGTGTTCCATGCGCTGGTGCCGCCCGAGAGCGCCGCCCGCATCGCGCGGGTGCCGGCTGAGGTGCCCTGGTGGCTACCGGTGCCGTTCGCCTATTGGGCACAGCCGGAAGGGCCCGGCACCACCGTTCTCGATCGCTCCGATCACCCGGTGGTGCACGTCTCCTGGAACGATGCCATGGCCTTCTGCGCCTGGTCGGGCACCCGCCTCCTGAGCGAGGCGGAATGGGAATATGCCGCCCGCGGCGGGCTGGAGGGCCAGCTCTATCCCTGGGGCAACGCGCTGACCCCCGACGGCGTGCATCGCTGCAACATCTGGCAAGGCACCTTTCCCGACCACAACACGGCCGACGACGGCTTCGTGGGCACCGCCCCCGTCCGTGCCTTCGCCCCGAACGGCTACGGGCTCTTCAACATGGCGGGCAATGTGTGGGAATGGTGCCGGGATGTCTTCAGCCGCGACTATCACCGCGTGACCGCTGACCACGACCCTTTGCATGAGGGGCCGGGGGACAGCCGGTCCATGCGCGGCGGCTCCTATCTGTGCCACAGCTCCTATTGCAACCGTTACCGGGTGGCGGCGCGCACCTCCAACACGGCGGCGAGCAGCAGCGGGAATATCGGATTCCGGGTGGCGGCGCTCACGCTCCCCTTCCAGGGACTCTGATTTTCGGCCACCGGTGAACCGGTCCGGGTGCAGGCGGGATGGTCCGGACAAGCCAAGGCCGGCACAAGGGCCGGCCTTGGGGGGTGTTGTGGGATCGCCGGCGGCAGGGCCGCCGGCTAAGGTCAGTGGACGCTGGCGGCGCTCCGGCCGGTCTTCCACAGAGAGTAGGCGATGCCGCCGCCGATCATGGCCAGGGTCACGCCCAGAGAAATGGCCGGGTCGAGCTTGCCGTAGAAGTAGTTCCAGAAGATCTTGCCGCCGATGAAGACGAGCACGAGCGCCAGGGCATACTTCAGATACTCGAAGCGGTGGACCATGGCGGCCAGCGCAAAGTAGAGGGCACGCAGGCCCAGGATGGCCATGATGTTGGCGGTGAACACGATATAGGTGTCGGTGGTGATGGCGAAGATGGCTGGCACCGAGTCCACCGCGAAAACCAGATCCGCGATATTGATCACGATGAGGGCCACGAAGAGCGGCGTCACCCACAGCACGATCTTGCCGGTCGACGGATGGGGCTGGCGCACGAAGAAGCGCTCGCCATGGAGCTGAGGCGTCACCCGCAGATAGCGCGAGAGCAGCCGGACCACAGGGTTGCGGGACACGTCCGCATCGCCTTCCTTCACCACCAGCATCTTGATGCCCGTGCCGATCAGGAACGCGCCGAACAGCAGCAGCACCCAGTCATATTCCTGCACCAGCGCCGCGCCGACGCCGATCATGATGCCGCGCAGCACCAGCACGGCGATGATGCCCCACACCAGTGCGCGATACTGGTAGATGCGCGGAATGGCGAAGTAACTGAAGATCAGGGAGATGACGAAGACGTTGTCGATGGACAGCGCTTTCTCGATGGCATAGCCCGTGAAGTACTGCATGCTGGCCACCGGGCCCATGGAGTACCAGATCCAGCCACCGAAAACGACGGCAACGGCGATGTAGAAGGCGGACAGCTTCAGGCTTTCGGCGATGCCGAGTTCCTTGTTGCCCTTGTTGAGCACGCCAAGGTCGAAGGCCAGCAGCACGAAGACGATGCCGAGAAAACTGAGCCAGAGCCACAGCGGCTTGCCCACCATTTCGGCGGTAAAGAGGGCGATCAGGGTGTCCATGTGATCCTCGGTTCAGGGCCGGCGATGCACGCACAGGAAGATCCGCAGCGCGGGGGCACGCGCTGCGGACCGCCTGCGGCAAACATCCGCCCGGATGGTCGGTGGGTGGGGAGGACCGACATGGCGGCTGATGCCGTCAGAGGGGCCCGGACCTCGGTTCGGGACTGATGGGAAGGCGAGGCGAGAGGCCTCAGCGCAGCAAAGTGGGCTTGAGGTCGGCGAAGCGGCGCCTCTTGCGGACCACCATCACATCGGCGATCTGACGACCTTCGCGGCGGATATATTCGATCTGGGCACCAAGCTGGTGCTTCATCCGCCGCAGCGCCAGGATGCGTTCGCCATCGGGCTCTTCCCGCTCCCGCTCCGCCTGCATCTCGGCATCAAGCAGCGAGCGACGCGTGGTCAGGGACTTCAGGAACGTGTCCACGTCAAAATCCTCCTTTCGACCTGCACAGGATGGAGTGGACGGCTCTATAGCTCCAATGCATAGTTTCAATAATCTCGATTGAGTGAAGCTATCGCCATGGCGTTCAGACCGACCCATCGTCAGCTCGAATATACGGTGGCTCTGGCCGAGACCGGCCATTTCGGCGCGGCGGCGCGGCGCTGCCATGTCTCGCAGCCCACCCTTTCCGTGCAGATCGCGCAGCTGGAGGCTCAACTGGGCGCCACCCTATTTGACCGCACGCCGGGGCGGGTGCAGCCGACACCGGTGGGCGCGCAGGTGATCGCGGCCGCCCGAGGCATCCTGCTCTCCCTCGACGACATCGTCGCCATGGCGGCGAGCGGCAACCGGAACCTGGGCGGGCTCATCCGCCTGGGCGTCGCCCCCACCTTCGGCCCCTATTTCCTACCCAATCTGCTGCCGACGCTGCATGCGCGCTATCCGGCGCTTCAGATCTACATCAAGGAGGAGCGCCCCTCTGTGATCCTGCGGGACGTGGTGGCAGGCGTGCTCGATTGCGGCCTCGGACCGGCTCCCGATTCCCCCCACGCGGTCACTTTCCGGCGCCTGTGCCGGGAGACCATCTTTCTCGGCGTACCCAAGGATCATCCGCTCGCCAGCGCCGGGCATGTGGACCCCCATGCGCTGCGTGGCGAGCGGCTGCTGACGCTTGGGCGAGGCCACCATCTGTTCGAGCGGGGGCGGGAACTTGCGGCCGCATATGGCGCGGACATGCGCGAGGACTATGAGGGCACGAGCCTCGATGCCCTGCGCCAGATGGTGCTCATGGGCATGGGCATGTCGCTCTTCCCCGAGCTCTATGCCCGCTCCGAGTTCCGCGTCGCAGACCATATCGCCCTGCTGACGCTGGACGGTTGGCCCGCAAGCCGGGACATGGGCTATTTCTGGCGCGCCGGCAATGGGCGCGCCGCCCAGTTCGAGGAACTGGCCCGCGAAAGCGAGGCGACCTGTGCCGCTCTCGGGCTCACGCTCGGGTGAGGGGAGGGGCGCGCTGTAAAGAGGCGCCGCCTAGTCCGCCCCAGCGCGCCAGGCGGCCCGTTCCGCGAAGATGCGCGTCACCTCCTCCATGTTCTCGGTGCCCCAGGTGCACAGGGGAACCAGCGCCAGGGCGAGAGTCTGGCCGCGCGGGGTGAGGCTGTAGTCCACCCGGGGCGGCACTTCCTTGTAATCGGTCCGCTTCACCAAGCCATCCGCCTCCAGCTCCTTGAGCTGCTGGATCAGCATCTTGTCGCTGACATTGCGGATCGAGCGGCGCAGTTCGCCATAGCGGGTGGGGCCGCCTTGGGCGACGAAATAGAGGATGAGGGGCTTCCACTTGCCAGCGATCACCCGCAGCGTCGCATCAAGGCCGCAGGTGAAGCCGGGCAGCGTCGGGGTGCATCCCTGGATAGCGGGCGCGGCGGGAAATGACGGGTCTGTGGGCATTCCGGGTACTTACCAAAAGGTGCATACTTGTCTGAAAGTAGGTAAGGCGCCAGCTATGTGCAACCTCAATGCAGGAGCACATCATGAGACGGCTGGACAACAAGACGGCGGTGATCACGGGCGGCGGCAGCGGCATCGGCCTGGGCGCTGCGAAGCGCTTCATCGCGGAGGGCGCCTTCGTCTATCTTTTCGGACGGCGGCAGGACGTGCTGGACGCGGCCTTGAAGGACCTCGGCACCTCCGCCCGCGCTGTGCGCGGATCAGTGACGGACCTTGCCGATCTTGATCGCCTCTATGACACCGTGAAGGCCGAGCGGGGCGGCCTCGACATCGTGTTCGCCAATGCCGGGACGGGCCTGTTCGCCCCGCTCGGAGAGATCACGCCGGAGCATTATGACCAGATCTTCGACGTGAACGTGAAGGGCCTCGTCTTCACCGTCCAGAAGGCACTGCCTCTGATGCGGGAAGGCGGGTCCATCATCCTCACCGGCTCGTCCACCGGCGTCATGGGCACCCCGCAATTCAGCATCTACAGCGCCACCAAGGCGGCTGTCCGCAACCTCGCCCGTACCTGGGCGCTGGATCTGAAGGGCACCGGCATCCGCGTCAACGTGCTCTCGCCCGGACCGACCCGCACGGAACTGGCGGTGGACGTGGTGGGGGAGGAGGCGCTCGAGGTCTTGGGGCGCACCACCCCCATCGGACGCATGGGTCAGCCGGCGGAGACGGGCGCGGTGGCTGCCTTCCTGGCTTCGTCGGACAGCAGCTTCATGACCGGCGGAGAGGTTTTCGTCGACGGCGGCCTCGCCCAGGTGTGAGCCCCCGCGAACGCCGGCTCATCCCGCCGGCGTTCGCGTTCCTTCCTCGTGAGGCTCGTCCTCGCTCAAGGTGGCCCAGCCCACCGGCCGGCCGGTGGGGGAAAGGCGGTCCTGTTCCGGGCGGTCCCGCAGCATGTGCGCCTTGGCCAGCATCTGCGCGCTCACCGGGGCGGTGAGGAACAGGAACAGGGTGATGAGCAACTCATGCACCGAGAAGCGGCCGGTGAGGCTGGTGAAATGGATCATGGAGGCGATCAGCAGCGCGCCAATGCCCAGCGTGGTCGCTTTGGTGGGGCCATGCAGGCGGCGCATCATGTCCGGCAGGCGGAAGAGGCCGAGCGCGCCGACCACCAGGAAGAAGGCGCCAATGAGGATGAGGAGGGCGACGAGCGCCTCTGTGACGATGGCCATCGGCGCCTCCTATTCGATCACGTTGCCGCGCAGCAGGTATTTGCAGAAGGCCACGGTGGTCACGAAGCCCACCATGGCGAACAGCAAGGCCGCCTCGAAATACATGCCCGAGCCATAGGCGATGCCGATAAGCACGATGAGCGCGATGGTCTCGATCACCAGCGTGTCGAGGGCCAGCACCCGGTCGGTGGCGTCGGGCCCCGCTACGAGTCGGTAGAGGGTGAGGAGAATGGCGAGGCAGATGGCCCCCGCCGCGATCATAATGGCGAGGGAGATCATTCAAAGATCCTCTTCAGCCGGCTCTCATAGCGCGCCTTGATGGTGGCGACCGCGCCGTCCGGGTCCCCCGCATCGAGGCAATGGACCAGCAGCGCCTTGCCGTCCGCGCTCAGGTCCGCGCTCACCGTGCCGGGTGTCATGGTGATGGTCCCGGCGAGCATGGCGATGGCTTCGGGTGTGACGAGGTCGAGGGGGATCGTGATGTAACGGGTGCGCAGGCGGTCCACGGGGCGGAACAGGATCAACTGCGCCACCTCGATGTTGGACACCACGATGTCCCACAGGACGACCACCACATAGCTCGCGGCCGTCAAAGGCGCTTTCAGCCGCGGCCGGCCCGGCCAGAAGGGCGCGGTGATGAGCGGGATCGCCACGCCGAGAATGAGGCCGAGCACCACCACGCCCGGTGTCGCCGCATTCATCAGGAACACGAAGACGAGGGCGATGAGCAGGGTCAGCAGCGGATGGGGCAGGAGGCGTTCGCGCATGTCACGGCTCCCCGGCGAACTGGACGGCAGGCGGAATGACGGCACGGATATAGGCATCGGGGTCGAGGGCCTGTTGCGCGGTCAGGCCCAGCACCCCCGCCGCCGGGCCGGCGGCCAGCGTCCATGCCACCGTCGCGCCGATGAGGAGCACAACCGCGGCCAAGCCTGGCAGGGCCGGGAGGGGCTTGGGTTCCGAGACCGGCCCGCTGCCCCAGAACAGCACGGAGCCCGCTCGCGCGAAGCCGAAGGTCATGAGCAGGCTGGCGCCGAGGATGGCGAACCAGATCCAGGCCCAGATGGCCGAGGTGCGCACCGCCTCCAGGATCATCACCTTGCCGATGAAGCCCGAGAGCGGAGGCAGGCCGACAAGGGCGATGGCGGCAAGGAAGAAGAGCCCCGCCAGCAGCGTCTCCCCGCCCATGGCGGGCGCTGAAATCAGGCGGTCGCTGGCCGCCCCGCGCTGCTCCAGCACGATGCCGGCAATCAGGAACAGGGCAGCGCCCGCCAGCGTCGAATGGACGAGGTAATAGAGGCCGGCCGAAAGCCCAGCCACGTCGAAAAGGCCGAGCGAAATGAGCAGCGTGCCCATGGAGGCGATGACCGCGAAGGCGCTGAGGTCACGCAGGGTCCGGCTGCCCACCAAGCCCACCGCTCCCAGCACCAGGGTGGCGAGCGCGGCCGGAACTACGAACGGCGCCGCGGCAAACGCCAGCGGACCGGCGCCCGCTCCGAAGACCAGCCCGTAGACGCGGATGATCGCATAGGCGCCCACCTTGGTCATGATCATGAACAAGGCGGCAGAAGGCGCGGACGTGCCGGCATAGGTGGCCGGCAGCCACCAGTGGAGCGGCACCAGAGCGGCCTTGGTGGCGAAGACCAGGAACAGCAGCAGGGCGCCCGTCTTCAGCAGCGCCGCATCGGCGGGCTCCACCTGCGGCACCTTTACGGCGAGGTCGGCCATGGAGAGCGTTCCGGTGACGGCATAGATGAGCCCCACGGCCACCAGGAAGACCACCGAGAGAACAAGGTTGATGGCCACATACTGAAAGCCCGCCTTCAGGCGCCCGGGTCCGCCCCCGTGCAGCATCAGCCCGTAGGAGGCGATGAGCATCACCTCGAAGAAGACGAACAGGTTGAATACGTCGCCAGTGAGAAAGGCGCCGTTGATGCCCATCAGCTGGAACTGGAACAGGGGATGGAAATGGCGTCCCCTCCCATCCACCCCGCCTGCCACGTAGATGGCGACGCAGGCGGCGAGGAAGGCCGTGAGCAGAAGCATCGCCGCGGACAGCCGGTCGAGCACCAGCGTGATGCCGAAGGGGGCTGGCCAGTTGCCGAGTTGATAGGCACGCACCGTGCCGTCGCAGGCGTGGGCGAACAGGAAGGCGGCGAGGCCCAGCATCATGAAGGTGGCGGCGAGCGAGACGATGCGCTGGCGGCGGAGATGGTGGCGCAGCGCCAGTACCAGGAAGGCGGCCGTCATGGCCGGCAGCAGCACCGGCAGGATGATGGCATGGTCCAGGGGGGAGGTGGCGGGCCCCGTCACGACGCATCCCCCTTGTCGGTGCGAGGCGCGTCGAGGTGGGCGCTGTCGGACCCGGTCTCAAGGAAGCCGCGTAGCGCCAGCACGACGATGAGCGCGGTCATGCCGAAGGAGATGACGATGGCGGTGAGCACCAGCGCTTGGGGGAGGGGATCGGTATAGGCCACGGCATCGGGCGTGATCACCGGGGGACGGTCGATGGTGAGCCGGCCCATGGCGAACAGGAACACGTTCACCGCATAGGACAGGAAGGTCAGGCCGAGAATGACCGGAAAGGTGTGCGCGCGCAGCACCAGATAGATGCCGACCATGGTGAGGATGCCGATGCCGGCAGCGACGAGCAGCTCCATGGCTCAGCTCTCCCGCACCTGGCTGGCGGCCGGTTCGAGTTGCACGTCCATCGGCTCCTTGCTCTCGGGGGAGGGATCGATCCGCCGGGCCACGCGGGACAATTGCGCCAGCGACAGCACCATTACGCCCACCACGGTGAGGAAGACGCCGAGGTCGAACCCCATGGCCGAGGCCACCTCGAACTTGCCCACCACCGGCCAGTTCAGGTAGCCGAAGGTGGAGGTCAGGAACGGCCGCCCGAACAGGAAGGCGGCGATGCCGGTGGCGCCGGCAATGGCCACGCCCACCCCGATATAGGATTGAGCGTCCACGCGCATACGGTCGGCCGCCCAGCCATAGCCGGAGGCGATGTATTGCATGATGATGGCGATGGCGACCACGAGGCCCGCGACGAAACCGCCGCCCGGTTCGTTGTGCCCGCGCAGGAAGATGTAGGTCCCCACCACCAGCGACAAGGGCAGAAGCACGCGCGTCGCCACCACCAGCAGAAGGGGATGGGCGTCCTTGGCCTCCTCGTTGGGTAGCATGGCCTTGATGCGGCGCACGGCGGCGCCCTTCAGGGCGGGGTCGAGCAAGGCGTAGATGGACAGGGCGGCAATGCCGAGCACGATGATCTCGGCGAAGGTGTCATAGCCGCGGAAGTCCACCAGGATGACATTGACCACATTGGTGCCGCCGCCGCCGGGCTTCGACTGGGCGAGGTAATAGTCCGAAATGCTGGTGCCGTTGCGGGTCATGACCGCATAGGCAAGGCCCGCGACGCCCAGCCCCACGAGGCCGGCGAGCGTTGCGTCCCGCCAGCGCACGGCGCGGCTGTCCTGCGCCGGCGTGGCCTTGGGCAGGAGGTTGAGGGCCAGCAGCATCAGGATGGTGGTCACCACGTCCACGGAAATCTGCGTCAAGGCGAGGTCGGGCGCGGAGAACTGGATGAAAGCCAGCGCCACGATGACGCCGACCACGCCGGTCAGGATCAGCGCGGTCAGCCGGTCCCCATGTCGCGCCATCACCATGCCGCTGGCGAGCATGAGCGCCAGGAGCGCTGTGACGGCCGGCACGCTGACGGGAAGGAGCGTCCGCGCGCCGGCCTCGTGGGTGGCGCTCCAAAAGCCGTAGCCGGCGACCGCAAGGAGCGTGGAGAGGATGACACCCATGTAACGGGGCAGCGCGCCGTCATGGAGTGCCGCGAGAAGGCGGCGGCAGGCGACCACAAGGGTGATCGTCACGGTCTCGAACATGGACTTTGCGTCCAGGCGCGGCAGGCGGGTGCGCAACGCATCAAGACGGCCGAACGCGAGCACCAGGACGGCGCCACCGGCAAAGGCGATGAGGCTCATGAAGAGCGCGGGCGTGAGTCCGTGCCACAGCGCGAGATAATAATCCGGCAGCGGCCCGCCGATCACCGCGCCGGCGGTCAGCGCCACCAGCGGGCCGGCGACCCAGCCGGGGGCAAGGCCAATGGCCAGCACCGGCACCACCAGCACCGCGACCGGCAGCCACATGCCCGCGGGCGGATCGTGGGGATGGCTCGGATAGTCGTCGCGCGCCTTGCCGAGGAAGGTGGCGACGGCAAAGCGCGCCGAATAGGCCACCGAGAACAGCGCCGCGACCGTGGCCAGTACCGGGAACAGCAGGTCGAGGCCGAGATATGAGGTATGTGCCGCCTCCTCCAGCATCATTTCCTTGGACAGGAAGCCGTTGAACAGCGGCACGCCGGCCATGGAGGCCGAGGCCATCAGCGCCAGCGTGCCAGTGATGGGCATCAGCCAGAGCAGGCCGCCCAGGCGCCGGATGTCGCGAGTGCCAGCTTCATGGTCGACAATGCCGGCACTCATGAAGAGCGCGGCCTTGAAGGTGGCGTGGTTGATGATGTGGAACACCGCCGCCACCGCCGCCATGGGCGTGCCGAAGCCCAGAAGCATGGTCATCAGGCCGAGATGGCTGACGGTGGAATAAGCGAGCAGGGCCTTCAGGTCGTCCTTGAACAGCGCGATGATGGCGCCCACCAGCATGGTGGCGAGGCCGAAGGGGGCGACAATCACGAACCAGGCGTCCGTCCCCGCCAACACCGGCCACAGGCGCGCCAGCAGGAAGACGCCCGCTTTCACCATGGTGGCGGAATGCAGATAGGCCGAGACTGGGGTCGGCGCCGCCATGGCGTGCGGAAGCCAGAAGTGAAAGGGAAACTGCGCGGACTTGGTGAAAGCGCCGAGCAGCACCAGCACCAGAGCCGGCAGATAGAGCGGGGAGGCGCGCACCATGTCGCCCCGCGCGAGGATTTCGGACAGCTGGTAGGAGCCCGCCGCCTCGGCCACCAGCAGCATGCCGGCAATGAGGGCAAGGCCGCCGCCGCCGGTCACCACCAGCGCCATGCGCGCGCCCTGGCGGGCATCGGCGCGCTTGCGCCAAAAGCCGATGAGCAGGAAGGATGTGAGGCTCGTCATCTCCCAGAAGGTCAGGAGCGCGATGACATTGTCCGACAGCACCACCCCCACCATCGCGCCCTGGAACAGCAGCAGGTAGGAGAAGAAACGCCCCATGGGGTCCTCGCGCGACAGGTAGAAGCGCGCATAGACGATCACCAGCAGGCCGATCATGAGAATCATGGCCGCGAAAAAGAAGCCGAGCCCGTCTGCAAACACGGAAAGCGACAGACCCATGCCCGGCACCCAGGGCAGGCTCACCTTCGGCACCGCTCCGGAAAACACCGCCGGCGCGTGAAGGAGAAGCAAAGCGAGGGCGAGGAGCGTCACGCATCCTGTCACCATCGCGCAGGTGTTGCGACCGGACCGGATGACCAGTGGCGGAAGCAGAGCGCCAAGGAAGGGAAGAAGAACAACCAGCAGCAAAGTCATGCGGTCGCGGTCTCGTTCAGCCGGAAGGACATGGGGCGCACGCGGCCTCGACCCCTGCGAAATAACAGGCTCATGGTGCCGGCTGGCGCGGCGGATGGAAAGCCTTCGGTCGTCCACCGCGGCGGAATGCGTTCAAACCCCTTGGAATGACAGCGTCTCCTTCGCTACGGGACGGACAGAAGGCGGGGCGTGATCCCCGCGACGTGACATTACCTTACGTCAATGCGACCGATGCATGGCCAAGTCGGCTGCGCGTGGGAAATTTCGCAACGGTATCAACAGCGATCGCCGTCCCCCCGGCCAGCGCGCCGCGCCTGCGGCCGCTCAGCCGGCGAGCGCCGCCTCGACCACGGCCTTCAGATCCTTGAAGACATAGGGCTTGCGCAGAAGCAGGGCATCCCCTGCCTCGCTGACGCTGGCCTCGCCCGTGGCAAAGACGATACGCATCCCGGGATGGGTCAGACGCACATGTGCGGCGAGGTCCCGCCCGCTCATGCCTGGCAGGTTCAGGTCGGTCATCAGTACATCCGCCTCGGCCTCCTCCAGCAAAGTGACCGCGCTCTCGCCATTGTGCGCCTCCAGGACGCGATAGCCCGCATCCTTGAGCATCTCGCTGGCGGACAGGCGGATCAGGGGGTCATCCTCCACGAGGAGAACGGTCGGGGTGCGGGCGGCGGCGGAAAGGGGAGCCGGGGCGGGTTGCATCTCATCCTCTTCGCGGCTGGCAAGCGCAGAGGCGCGCGCCATCATCGCGGCACGTTGGCGTTCATTGGCCAGCACATGGCGGATCTTTCGCGCCAGGGCCTCGCGCGCATAGGGCTTGGAGAGCAACTCCACGCCCGCATCGAGCCGCCCGCCATGGACGATGGAGTTTTCCGTGTAGCCCGAGGTGAAGAGCACAGCGATCTGCGGCAGGCGCTCCTTGGCCTTGCGGGCCAGTTCGGTGCTCTTGATGGGGCCGGGCATCACCACGTCGGTGAACAGGAGGTCGATGGGGATGCCGCTTTCCACCACGCTGAGGCCGGACTGGGCATCTACTGCTTTGAGCACGTTGTAGCCAAGCTCGGTCAGCATCTCGACGACGGTGTTGCGGACTTCCTCGTCATCCTCCACCACCAGGATCGTCTCCGTGCCCCCGGATACGTTGGCGGCGGTGGGAATGACCTCCACATCCTCGCTCTCCACGGCGCGAGGGAGATAGAGGCGGATGGTGGTGCCTTCGCCCACCTCCGAATAGATCTTCACGTGGCCGCCGGACTGCTTCACGAAGCCATAGACCATGGACAGCCCAAGGCCTGAGCCCTTGCCCTCGGGCTTGGTGGAGAAGAAGGGATCGAACACCTTCTCCATCAGGTCGGGCGGGATGCCGCAGCCGGTATCGCTCACGGCCAGCATCACATATTGGCCCGGCGTCACTTCCGCATGGGCGCGGGCATAGTCGTCGTCGAGCGTGGCATTGCCCAGCTCGATGGTCAGCTTGCCCTGGCCGTCCATGGCGTCGCGGGCATTGATGGCGAGGTTGAGAAGGGCGTTCTCGATCTGGGTGGGATCGATGAAGGTGTTCCAAAGTCCGCCCGAGGCGATGGTCTCGATCTCGATGCCCTCGCCGATGGCCCGGCGCAGCATCTCGTCCATGCCGCGCACGAAACGCGTCACGTTCACCACCTTGGGTTCCAGGGCCTGGCGCCGGCCGAAGGCCAGGAGCTGGGACGCGAGCTTGGCCCCGCGCGAGACGCCGGCGAGCGCGTTGGTGATGCGCTTCTCGGCCTTCTCATTGCCGGCCACGTCGCGGGCCAGCAATTGCAGATTGCCGGAGATCACTTGCAGCAGGTTGTTGAAGTCATGGGCGACGCCGCCGGTCAGCTTGCCGACGCTCTCCATCTTCTGGGCCTGGGCAAGGGCGAGTTCGGCCTGGCGGCGTTCCTCGATGGCGGCGGCGACCCGACATTCCAGGGTTTCGTTGAGGGCGCGCAACTGCTCCTCGGCCCGCTCGCGGTGGCGCACTTGGCGTTCCAGCTCATGGGCGTGGTCCCGCAGGCGCTGTTCCGCCTCCCGCTGGTCGGTGATGTCGGTATGGACGCCGACCCATTCGCAGATCTCGCCGGTATCGTCGAACACCGGGATGGCGCGGATGGAGAAGGTGCGCCACACCCCGTCATGGCGGCGGACCCGATGTTCAAAGACGAAGATGGAGCGCGCATCGACCGCCTTCCGCCACGCGATGATGGAGGGCTCGATGTCGTCGGGGTGGACGGCTTTCGACCAGCCATAGCCCTGGTATTCCTCCTGGGTCTGGCCGGTGAGCGCGGACCATCCGGGCTGCTCGCCCACCATCTCGCCGTCGGCAGAGTTGGTCCACAGCACACCGCTCACCGCGGCGACCGCGCCCTGGAACCGCCGGTTGCTGGCGCGCAGGTCCCGTTCCACCTTCAGCCGCTGGGTGGTCTCAAGCACCGTGCACAGCACGCCGCCTATATTGCCCCGCCCGGTCAGGATCGGGGTGTAGAAGAGATCGAAATAGACCTGCTCGGGCACACCGTGGCGCAGCAGGGTCATGGGCTGGTCGGTGAAGGACTGCACCTCCCCCCGCATGCCCACCTCGATCACCTGCCGGTTGAAGTCCCAGATCTCCGCCCAGATCTGGTCCACCGCCCCGCCCAGGGCTTGCGGGTGGTTGCCGCCGGCGATCACCGCATAAGCGTCGTTATAGATCATGATGTGGTCCGGGCCCCACATCAGCACCTTCGGCACCGGAGAGTTGACGATGGTGGAGACGGTGGAGCGGAAATGCTCCGACCACGTCTCTATGGGGCCGAGCGAGGTCTTCGACCAGTCGCGGGTGGCGATGAGGGCGCCGCATTCGCCGCCGAGGGACAACCAGGAGGGGGGCATGTGCAGAGAGGCGTTCACCGAGGTTCGATCCGAAGCGCACTATGGGGGAGTTCGCGTGGGGAGGCGATAGGCTGCCGGGCCGGAAGGAGGGGCGAGGTGGCGTGTTGCCCTTGTGCGGAATCGGGAAGCATGGGGGAAGGGCTCCCCGGGCGGCAGCGGCCGCGCGGGCCAGGGCCGGATGCGTGGAACCAAAGCCATGCGACGCCGTTTAAATCCGGCCTGCCATGCTGAGCCAGAACCTGCGGCCTTCGTGCTCGCTCCCCACACGGTAACGTTGTGCGGCTGCGCCGAGAAAGCGTCATCCTATCCCCCAGGCCGGAACCGACCGCGCCTTGAACGCGCGAGGCGGCGGATTGTTCCCTCGTGCGGGGACGCGCGCCCCTCGACTTTTTCGCGCAGCTTGCTGACCTTGCAGGCGCGGCGCTTCCGATATGTTGCGCCTCTTCTATGCTGACGCGGCGGGGGCTCAGGGGCCGGGCCAGAGGGCCGGGCGGCGCTCGCGGGGTGGCGCCTCATGGGTCTTGCGCGGTTGAAAGCCTCTCTGAAGGCCTCCATCGGCGATGTGGTCTTCGGGATGGAGGACGGCACGGTCTCCATCTTCGGCCTGGTCTTCGGCGTCGCCATGACCACCAGCGACCCGCGCACCGTCCTCATCGCGGGTGCCACGGGGGCCGCGGCAGCCGCCGTTTCCATGATGGCGGGCAGCTATCTGGATGCGGAATCGGTGCGCGATGCCCGGCGCGCCCGGCGCGATGCTCCGGTGTCGCCGGAGGCGGCCGCCCGCGAGGCGGGGGCCATTGCGGCCGCGCTTGCGGCCGGGGGCATGGACGCGACGGATGTGGAAGCGGTTTCGGCCGCGCTTGTCCGCGCGCCCCGGGCGGCCATCAATCTGCGGGCGGAGCTGGCGGAGGCCGAGGACGGAGCCAGCCCCACTTCCCATGCGGCCTGGATGTTCGTGTCGGACCTCTTCGCCGGCTTCACCCCGGTGCTGCCCTTCGCTTTCCTTCCCATGGAAAGCGCACGCGTGGTGAGCCTTGTCCTCACCACCGTGCTCCTGGTGGCGCTGGGCATCGGGCGGGGCCTGGTGGCCAAGCGGCCGCTGTTTCGCGCCACGCTGGAAACCCTGGCCATCGCTGCCTCAGCCGCCATTGCGGGCGTGATCATGGGCCGGCTGCTGTCCTGATTTGGGTCACCCGTCGTTGGAGGCGTTCAACTCCTCGGGCAGGAGCGCCTGCGGCTCTCCGGCGCCGTCCCGACGCACCACGTCATAGCCGGCCGACCTCAGCGCGGCGAGCAGGGCCGCTGCGCGCTGCTGGGCGAGGCCGGTGTCGAGCCGCTGACCGGGATCGGGGGTGGCGAGCGCTGTGGTCATGAGGGCGATGATGTCGTCGTCCATGAGCGTGGGCTCCCATTCTCTTGCTTTCGGCGAAACGCGCCGTCCGTTCCTCCGCCCGCTCACCGCACCGAGCGGGAGGGGAGGCGCGGCGGCGCCTCCTCCTTCCGATCCCCGCTGCGAGCCTCCAGCCAGCGCTCCAGAGGATGCGCCAGGACCAGGAGGAAGAGAGCAAGGCCGACCCCGGCAAGTATGAGCGTCCAGGAGGCCAGTGCACAGGCAATTCCCAGGGCAGCGGTCACCCAGACGGTTGCTGCCGTGGTGAGGCCCTGGATCCGCATCTCGACCCGATCCACCAGCACCACGCCGGCGCCAAGGAAGCCGATACCCGTCATCACGCCCTGTATGACGCCCTGGAGCACGCGGCTGGTGGCGTCGGGATGCCCCAATATGCCATCCACCCGGAAGCTGACCACTGCCACGAGCGCCGCGCCGAGGCACACAAGGCCTAGCGTTCGGATGCCGGTCGGCTTGCCCTTGAGATCCCGATTGAGACCCACGGCCATGCCCACCGCGACGGCCACGGCGAGCCGCAGCACGCTGTCGATATCATGGGGGTCCAGTGCCAGGCCGACGTCCTCCATCTCCTCCCCGATCTGTCCTGGGGCCGGTGGCACCGGCATGAGCCGCACGTGCCGCCGGAAAGGCATCCCTTTGGGTATCTCCTATCAAGGCCGTGGCGGTGGCTTTGTTCCTGCGAAACACGGCCGGCTTGGTCACGGAAATGAGGTGCCCCTCACTTGTCTGCTTGCCGCGCGCGCGCGTCGGCGAACGCCTCCCTGAACTGCGCATAGTCCAGGGTGGGAGTCTTGAAGGGGCCGATCAGATAAGTGGGCGTGCCCCGCAGCCCGAGGGATTCCGCCTGGGCCAGGTTGCGCCGCAGAAGAGCGGTGATGTCGGCGGCATGGGCCTGAAGCTCGGCGTCCAGCCGCTTGAGATCGACGCCGGACGCCTGGATCGCCTTGAGCATGCGCTCCTGGGTGATGCCCCGGCCGGGAATGGCCATGAGCGCCGCATGCACCTTCTCGTAGGCGCCCTGATACTTGGCGGCGAGGGCGATCTGCGCGCCATAGACCGAGGCCTCGGAGAGGATCGGCCAATCCTTGTAGACGAGGCGGATGTGGCCATCGTCCCTGACGGCGCGGGCAAGGTCGGGGGCGGATTTCTTGCAATAGGGGCAGTTGTAGTCGAGGAACGCGACCACGGTCACGTCACCCTTCGGATTGCCCCCCATGGGTGCCTCGGGATCCCGCAGGATGGCGTCCTCATCGATCGCCTGAGCGAAGGACGGGCGGCATGCCCCGGCGAAAGACAGGCCCGCGGCGAGCGCGAGCAATTGGCGACGGTGCATGGAAGCTCCTTGCGTCTGGGGGTGAGTGTCAGGTGCCGGCGGCATCGAGCCGGCGGGCCATGTCGTCGGCCGTGACCGGCCCGACAATGCGCGTGCCGGGCACTTCGCGGCCGTCTTTGTCCATCACGAACAGTGTGGGCGGGCCGATGACGGCGAAGCGCTGCATCAGGGCGCGTGCAGCCGCATCCGTGGTGGTCACATCCGCCGAGATGCGCGGCAGGCGCGCGAGGCGATGGGCGAGGCCCGGCGTGGCCATGACGGCGGCGTTGGCCTTGCAGATCGTGCACCAGTCGGCGGTGAAGTCCACGAGCACAGGACCGTCCTGCCGGGCACGGGCCAGGGCCCTTTCGAAATCCGCGAGGGTCGTGACCCTTGTGGTCGCCGGCGCGCTCGCCACCGCATCCATCGGGCGCAGGAAGGCGAGGGGGCGCAGCGGATCCTCTGACCCGGCGGCGGCGCCGATGATGAGAGTGGCGCCATAGATGATCGCAGCCAGCCCCGCGCCGCGTGCGAGGCGGGAGAGTGTCCCGCTGGCTTCGGTCAGGGGGTCGGTTCCACCCAGCATCACCGCACCGGCGATCAGCAGCACGCCCAGCAGCGCGAGGGTGGCTGCCGGTGGCAGGAGGCGGCCCGCGAGCATCACCGCGACAGCCAGGAAAACCAGCCCGAAGACCTGTTTCGCCCGCGCCAGCCACGGGCCGGCCTTCGGCAGGAGCGCCGGTCCGAACGCCCCCACCAGCAGCAGCGGCAGGCCCATGCCGAGCCCCAGCATGAACAGGGCCGCCGCGCCCGTCAGCACATCACCCGTGGCAGCGGCATACAGCATGGCGCCAGCCAAAGGCGGGGTGACGCAGGGGCCGACGATGAGGGCCGAGCCGAAGCCGAGCAGCGCCGCGCCACCGAAGCTGCTGCGCCCCGAGCGGCCGGCAAGGCGCGCGCCGAGGCCGGCAGGGAGCGCCAGCTCGAAGAGGCCGAACATGGACAAGGCGAGGGCCACGAACATGGCGGCTCCCAGCCCCAACACCAGCGGCGTCTGGAGGGCCGCCTGGAGGTTGGCCCCGCTCCACCCGGCCACCGCCCCCACGAGGCCATAAGCGGTCGCCATGGCCAGGACATAGACGCCGGTCAGGGCGAGACCGCGCCGGGGTGAGAGGGTGCCACCCCTCCCCACCAGCATGCCCGCCAGGATGGGCACCATCGGGAAGACGCACGGCGTCACCGAGAGCAGCAGGCCGAAGCCGAAGAAGGCGAGCATGGTCCAGGCGAATCCGTCGGCGAACAGGGGTGCCGGGTCGCCCCCTGTCCCATCGGCCGCGGCCGGCCCGATGGAGGCCGGCGGATCAGGCAGGTCCACAACTGGGCCCGCGACGGCCGTCGGAGCGGCCGAGCTGACGGTCAGCGTGTCCAGCGCCACCGTCCGCGCCTCCGGCGGAAAACAGATGCCCTCCTGCGAGCAGCCCTGGAAGCCCAGGTTCAATCGGCCGTGCGCGGGCACCGCGGCAAGTCGCCCGGTGAAGGTGTGAGGGTAGACTTCCACGCGGCCGAAAAGCGGATCGTCCTTCATCTCCCCGGCGGGAAGGTCGAGCGGCAGCTTTCGCCCGTCGAGCCATGCCTCCAGATGGTCGCGATAGAGATAGGTGCCCGGCGCGACGGACCAGGTGAGGGCCAGCCCCGTGTCCTCCGAGCGCTCCACCCGCACCGAGAAAGGCGGCTCTGCCGTCTTTGGCGCCGAGAATGCCGCAAGGCCCTTCACTCCGCTGGCGGCGGCGGGTGAGGTCGCGAACACGGCCAGCAGGAGAAGAAGGCCCAGAAGGACGGAACCTCCCGATGTTGGCCGAATGGCACGCGGCAGACCCATGATCGCTGCTCCCTCGTTGCGTGGGGCAGCGGTCGTCCCGCCAGCTTAAGTCAGGCTTAAGGGGTGAGGGACGGCGATAACATGGCCGTGAGCAGGTCTAACAACACTCTCGTCGCCTTCGAATCGAAGGCAGGTGGTCTCGGGGCGCGGTGTCACGTCATCGCCCCAGTGAGCCCCACCAGAAGTCGAGATGAACAAGGCTGATGCCAAAGCCTCTTGTTACTGCAAGGTAAAAGAAGGCCAGCATTCCGCTGGCACCGACCATCGCGCCGGTCAGATATAAAAATCGCTCAGCGCCGAAGCATCCCTTCCGGTTGGGTTGGGCTGGTTCTTTGGTCACCCCGCGCCTCCGCCTGTCTTCCATCACCGCCAATGCTCGCTCGCAGCCGCAGAAATACAGAGCTTGAGATAGGTCCAAAATGGACTTAATATCAACCTCAGGTAGATTGGGGTGTGCGGGAATGGTGAGGCTAAGAGGGGTATCCAGGCGGGCGGTGCCGCCGGCGAGCCTGCAGTTCACGGATCTGATCGTTGTTGTTTTTGCGTTGATTATCGGCGGATTTCTGCTTCTTCTCTCTTGGGTGTCGTATTTGTTCGCATCAGGGGTTGCCGCATTGCCATGACGTGAAGGGTCTTTTTCCTCGGCATGAAATGGACAGTCATTATGGAACAAAATGTGCCTAGCGACGCGAGTGGCTTATGGAACAAAATGTTCCGATGGATGTGTTCGCTAAAAACATTCAGGCTCGGGCAAGAGCCCTTGGGCGTTCGAATGCCGATATTGCGCGAGCGGTCGGCATCAACGAGCGTCGGTATGCCCATTACGCGTCTGGCGCGCGAGAGCCGGACATGCTGACGCTGCTGAAGATCGCCGAGGCCCTGGGGTCGTCCCCCAATGAGCTTCTGGGATTCGATCAACTGGAGGCGCGATCTGAAAATCTCCTTCCGGAGCGGCTTCTTCTCGCAGCCCGACAACTGCCGCCGGAAGATTTGGAGAGTATCGTCGTACAGACCGAAGCGCTGCTTGCACTCCGGCGGTTTCAGGCGAATGTGAGCGAGGCCACCCGCGCCGTGGCGGTGCGCCCAGAAAAGGCTTCAAGCCCTTAGTCCGCGCTATCCTTTTTACCGCGATCCCCCCTCGGCAGGGCGAAGGTGCCGGAATAGCGGATGGACTGCGCTGCGCTGGCGAGGCGTGGGCCGAGGTCGGTTTCGAAATAGGCGCTGTCGGCGCGATAGAGCGGCACGGCGCAGGCCAGGGCGACGTAAAGGCCGTCCGCCGTCCGGCCCAGCGGAGCGGCCGCCGCCACCAGGTCGGGGCGCCAGTCGCCATAGGAGACGCAGAAGCCGTCGCGATGGCAGCGCTCCACCGCCTCGCGGCTCTTGGTGCCATAGGCGGCGAACTCCTCCGGGTGAAGCCGCACGAGTTCCCCGAACTTCGCCCGGCGCTCCTCCTCCTCCAGCAGGGAGAGCAAGCACCAGCCGAGGGCAGAGCGATAGAGCGAGCCGGTCTGGCCGATGTCGGGCACATGGGGCCAGCCGGGCGGGCTGCCGGCGGTCTGGATGTGGACGAAGGAATCCCCCGACATGACGCCCAGGGAACAGTTGCCGTTGCACAGTTCCGCCAGCGCCCGCATGGAATGCAGCACCTCGTGCCGCCACGGCATGGCGGACAGGACCGGATAGGCGAGCGAGAGCAATTCGGGCGCGAGCCGGTAGGTCTCCCGCGCATCGCGTCGCAAATAGCCCAGGTGCATGAGCGTCTTGCACAGGCGTGACACGGTGGGACGGTTGAGTCCCAGGCGCCTGGAAATCTCGGCATTGCCCAAGGCCTGGTCCGCGGGACCAAAGCAGCGCAGCACTTCGATGCCGCGAATGAGCGTCGAGGACAGGGAGGGATCGATGGCGGGGCCTGCCGCCTCGTCCTCGTTCCCCTTGCGGGGCCGCCGCCCGCCCGCCGTCTCCGCGCTCATGCGCCGGCCCTTCCTCAAATGACGTTCTTGTCCTTCAGGACCTGGATCTCGGCCTCGCCGAGCCCCACCAGCTCCTTGTAGATGTAGTCGTTGTCGGCCGCCAAGTCCTTCGCGGCCCAGCGGATCCGGCCGGGATTGTGCCTGAGGCGGGGCACCAGGCCCTGCATGCGCACGGTGCCGAAATCCGCGTCCGGCACCTCCACGATGGCGTGACGGGCGACGAACTGAGGGTCGGTGAAGATCTGGTCGATGCTGTAGATGGGTGCCAGGGTGCCGCTGGCGGCGCGAAAGGCCCCGACGGCCTCTTCCTGCGTGTGGGCGGCGATCCAACTGCCGAAGATGCGGTCGAGCTCGCCCGCATGGCGCACCCGCGCCGCATTGGAGGCGAAGCGGGCGTCTTCCAGCAGGTCGGGCCGGCCGATGGCGCGGGCATTGTTGGCGAAGGTGCGCTCCGTGCTGCCGGCGAGCGAGACATAGCGCTTGTCCGCGGTGAGATACACGTCGGAGGGGGCCGAATACTGGTTCCGGTTGCCGCTGCGCTGGCGCACATGTCCGAGCTGGTCATATTCGATGGCCAGAACCTCGATGATGCGCAGCAGGGCCTCGGTGAGGGAGAGGTCGATCTCCTCCCCTTTCTCCCGCGGGGACGCCTTCACCCGCCAGAGCGCGGCCATGATGGCGAAGGCACCGAACAGGGCGCCGATGGGGTCGCCGATGGGATAGCCAGTGTGCAAAGGCGGCTGGTCCGGCGGGCCGGAAATGCCGGCGAGGCCGCCAATGGCTTCGAAGATGCGCGCAAAGCCGGGCAGGCCCGCATGGGGGCCGTCCTGCCCGAAGGCGGTGGCGCGCAGAATCACGAGCCTGGGATTGGCCTGCCAGAGGGTCTCGATGTCCAGCCCCCATCGCTCCAAGGTGCCGGGCCGGAAATTCTCAACCACCACGTCGCAGCGCGCCACCATGCGCAGGAAAAGCTCGCGACCCTCCGGCCGGCGCAGGTCCAGCGTGCCAAAATGCTTGCCGCGATTGGTGACCTTCCACCAGAGCGGCTTGCCCTCCTTGAATGGGGGAAAGCCGCGCAGGCCGTCGCCGAGGCCCGGGAGTTCCAGCTTGATCACCTCCGCCCCGAAGTCCGCCATCAAGGTGGCGGCCATGGGGCCGGCGATGATGGTGGCGATGTCCAGCACCCGCAACCCCGCCAGCGGACCTTCCGTTGCACGCGTCTCCATGTTCGCCTCCGAACTACAATTTTATGAAGTGATATTCAAATAAATGGAACACTTGGAATTTTAGATCAAATTTTTATTGCGAAAAGGTTCGAGTGGGATATTTTTAAACGCAATAGGGGACAGGAACTCACACCCGTCTGGCGGGCTGCCAAGCGCGCGCCGCCCGATTATCCTGTCCTCACAAAGGGGGTGTCGGAGGAAACGCCAATGACCAAAGCAGACCCATCCCCCACCAGGGTGGACACGGAGCGCCGGGGAACCGTGCTGCTGATCACCGTGTGCGGACCGGACAACCGGAACGCGATTGGGCCGGCGGTCTATGTGGAGGTGCAGGAGCGTCTCGTTGAAGCGGGGCGCGACCCTGGGGTGCGCGCCATCATCATCGCCGGTGCGGGCGGCTTCTTCTCTTCGGGCGGCAATGTGCGCGCGCTGAAGGCGAGCGCTGCCGGCTCCCCCGCCGAGGCCGCGCGCAACACCGACAAGCTCAATGCCATGGTCAAGGCCATCGTGCATTGCCCGAAGCCGGTGGTGGCGGCGGTGGAGGGCGGAGCGGCCGGCGCTGCGGTCTCCGTCGTGCTCGCCTGCGACCTGGTGGTCGCAGCGCGCGAGGCCGCCTTCACGCTCGCTTATGTGCGCGTGGGCCTGTGCCCCGACGGTGGCGCGACCCATTTCCTGCGCGCCGCGCTGCCCCGGCAATTGGCCATGCAGATGTGCCTCCTGGGCGAGCCGGTCTCTGCCGAGCGGCTGGCGCAGTTCGGGCTTGTGAACAAGTTGACGGACCGGGGGGAGGCGCTTGAGGCGGCTTTGGCCCTGGCCGAGCGTCTCGCCGCCGGCCCGCCCCAGGCGATGGCGAACATCAAGCGTCTGGTCCACATCGCCCCCGATACCGGCCTGGCCGCCCAGATGGACCTGGAGGCGGACGCCCTGAATGCGGCGCGCTTCGGTGCCGAGGCGGCAGAGGGGCTGGCGGCCTTCCTGGAGAAGCGGCCGCCATGCTTTGCGGACGCCCCTGAACCGAAGGCGTGAGGGAGAATACGGGGCGGGCGGAGAGAGCTGGAGGCAGGCGATGAGCACGAGCTTGAAGGGACGCACCATCTTCATCACCGGCGCGAGCCGCGGCATCGGCCGTCAGATCGCGCTCACAGCAGCAGGGCAGGGGGCGAATCTCGTCATCGCCGCCAAGTCCGAAACGCCCCATCCCAAGCTCCCCGGCACGATTCATACCGTGGCCGAAGAGGTCCGCGCGCGGGGCGGCGGCGCGCTCGCCTTGAAGCTGGACGTGCGCGACGACGCGGCCGTGGTCGAGGCCATGAAGGTGGCGGCAGACGCATTCGGAGGCATCGATGCGGTGGTGGCCAATGCCGGGGCGATCCGCCTGGAGCCGGCTGCGACGCTGGAGATGAAGCGGTTCGATCTCATTCATGCCGTCAACGTCCGCGCGCTGCTCGCGCTGGCGAAAGCGGCGCTGCCCTATCTGGAGGCGTCCTCCAACCCGCACATCCTCTCCATGTCGCCGCCCCTCAACCTGCAGCCGCACTGGCTGAAGCCCCACATCCCTTACACGGTGACAAAATACGCCATGACGCTCCTGTGCCTTGGCATGGCGGAGGAGTTCCGGGACAAGGGCATCGCGGTGAACGCGCTCTGGCCGCGCACCACCATCGCCACCTCGGCGGTGATGTTCGAGGTGGGTGCCCACTATATGGAGCGCTCCCGCACCCCGCAGATCGTGGCGGACGCTGCCTGCCTCCTACTGGCGCGCCCGGCCCGCGCATGGACCGGGGGGACCTGGCTCGACGAGGACATTCTGCGCCAGGACGGCCGGGTGGATTTCGACAGCTACCGCAACGGGGCCGACGGGAGGGACTTCACCGCGGGCGCGGCCCCCGATCTGGCGCTCGACCTGTTCGTTGATGCGTGAGGGGGAGATCATGGCGACCTTGCCCTGCGCAGACTATGCCAAGCTGGTGGGACACGAACTCGGGGTCTCCGACTGGATCGCCATCGATCAGGACCGGATCGACCGGTTCGCTGACAGCACGGGTGACCACCAATTTATCCATGTGGACCCGGAGCGGGCGCGTGCCTCGCCCTTCGGCTCGACCATCGCCCACGGCTTCCTCATCCTGTCGCTGATGGCGCCCATGGGCCGGCAGGTTCCCACGCCCGAGGGCGTGCTGTTGAACGTGAATTACGGACTCAACAAGGTCCGCTTCATCACGCCGGTGCCCGTGGGCAGCCGCATTCGCGGGCGCTTCGCTTTGAAGGCATTCAATCCGGTGGGAGAGCGGGAGGTGCAGGCGACCCTGGCCGTCACCGTGGAGATTGAAGGGTGGCCGAAACCGGCCCTCGTGGCGGAATGGCTCATTCGCCGCCACTTCGCCGAGGACGTACGCAGCGCCGTCGGCACGGACTGACCAGCCGGGCGGCACAGGGCCGGCCCGACGCCCCGGGCCGCCGTGGTTTCTTGGGGGCCGGATCCCTGTCAGTGCCGGTCGTATCGGCTCAGAGGGGGCGTGCCCACAGGAGCAGGGAACGGCCAATCTTTCGTGCCGTGGGACGCAAGGCGTCCTGCGGATGGCCGATCTGTGCCCGCCGTCCAATGAGAAGAAGCCCGCCCAGGAACACGCCAAGCGGGGAGAACCAACGGGAGGAAAACATGGTCATTTCACGTCGCGTCCTGGTCCAGAGCCTTGCCACCCTGATGGTGGCGGCACCGTCCGTCCGCGCGCTGGCGCAGAACCCGTGGCCCACCCGGCCCATCCGTCTCATCTCGCCCTACGGCCCCGGCGGCGCCAACGACATCTCCTTGCGCATTCTGGCCGACCAGTTTGAGAAAGCCTCGGGGGCCAAGTTCTTTGTCGAGAACAAGCCCGGTGCCGGCACGCGGATCGCCAATGCGGAAGTCGCCCATGCAACCCCCGACGGCTACACCTTCCTCTATGCCGCAGCCCCCTATGCCACCGCCGAGGCGCTTGCCGGCAAGCTGGCTTATGATCCGCGCGCCGATCTGAAGCCCGTGGCGATGGCGGTGTTTGCGCCCATCTTCCTGATCGTGAATGCCAAGGCGCCCTACAAGACGCTCGATGAGTTCATCGCCTATGGCAAGTCGTTGCCCCACGGACTGACCTTCGGCTCCCCCGGTGCTGGTTCCCAGCCTCACCTTGCGGCGGAGCTGTTCTTCCAGGATGCGGGCGTGAAGGGGCTCAATGTCCAGTTCCGCGGAGATGCGCCCGCTTACACTGAACTGCTGGCGGGACGCATTGATGCGACGCTGACCGCCATCAGCGCCGCGCTGCCTCATATCGAGAATGGCGCGCTGCGGGTCCTTGCCTGTGCTTCGGCCGAGCGCAGCGCCGTCTATCCGCAGGCGCCCACCTTGCGTGAGCTGGAGCTGCGCAATGTAGTGGCTACCGGTTGGTACGGCTTCATGGCGCCTGCCGCGACGCCGCCGGCCATCATCGCCAGCATGGAGGCATCGGTGCTCCAGGCGGTGGGCAATGCCGAGATCCAACAGAAGCTGGTGGCCCGCGGGCTCGAGGCCCATGGCGGTACGGCGGCCGAGTTCGCACGCTTCATCGAGGAGGAAACCAGCCGCTGGACCAGGATCATCCGCGAGGCCGGCATTAAGGAGGAATGAGGTCTTCGCTCCCCGCGCCGCACCGCGCCGCGCCTTTCGCGGGTCGCAGAACAGCGGCCCGTACGGCTGGGGGGAGAGGGCGACCGCCTTCCATCCGCGTTTGCCCGCCAGCCCGCCGCCTTCGCGCTGCCCCCCATGGGCCCCTAGCATCGAGGATCCTCATCGTGGAACGGGAAAATGCCACGCTGATCCATATTGCCGATGGCCAGGCGGAAAAGCAGATTTGACGCTGACCATGCCTACGAGCAGATCGACCAGCGGCTGAGCGGCCTTTGAGCGGCTGGCGCGGTCTGCGCTGAACATTCGCGCGCGCCATTCGTACAGTGATAGGACGCCTGCGATCCTGCCGCCCTGGCAGCCAGCCTGTATGAGGGATGTCCATGGAGCGAAATTCCAGAAGAGCGCCTGCTGTTTCGGGAAGCCGCCGACCTGGCTATCTGGCTGCAGAATGATCCCGCCAATCCAGTCTCGCTCGAAATGGTTCGTGCCTGGGCCGCCCGCAGCCCCGGCCACGCCGCAGCCTGGGCGCGCGTCGCGCAGATCCACGGCATGGCCGGGAAGGTCCTTAGCGACCAGCGAAAAGCGGGCGATGCCCAAGGAGGGCTGACGCGCCGCACGGTCATCGTGGGCGGCGTGATCGGCCTCGGTGCCGCAGGGGCGGGGACCTCGGCCGGCGCGGGCGAGGTCTTCGTCATCCAGGGCTTCATGGGGTCACACGCTACGAATGACACAACGCGAGGCCTTGCAAAGGCTCTGCCTTGAAACTTCGAGAGAGGGTGTGAAAGGAAGAAGTGGTGCCGCAAGAGGGAATCGAACCCCCGACCCCATCATTACGAATGACGTGCTCTACCAGCTGAGCTATTGCGGCATCCCGCGACCAAGTCCGGCCACGAACGCCATCGGCCGCCGGAGCGGGGCGAGGGCGATAGGGCACTTCTCTTACGTGGGTGCGCCCGCAGTTGCAAGCCCGGCCTGCAGCGTCATCCCCAAGGTGGTGTGGATCCCGGCGTCGGGCGCGTCCCGTGCCCCCTGGCCCAACCCCTGCCGTCTTGCGCCTTTGGGACGGCAGGATTAACGAAAAGGCATGTCCAGCGATCCTGACAAGAATGCCCGTCTCGCCAGTGCATTGCGCGCCAACCTCGCGCGGCGCAAGGCGCAAGGGCGCGCGCGGCAGGCCGCGGAGCGCGATCCGGAGGCGGCGGTGGCAGGGCAGGGGGCGTCCGTGGCCTCTCCTGGCGAGGCGCCTGCCCGGCGAGAAGATGCGGACCTCTCCACCACCGTGCCGCCCCCGGAGGGGGAGGCCTGAGCGCTGCCTCCGGGAAAGCCCGGACCGCGGGGTGATTGTGCGCGCCGCTCGCGCGGGCTAGACACGATCTTTAGCCTCCGTAAAGGGCGGGGCGCGCAGAGATGCGCCGGAGGCAAGCAAGGAGCGTTTTGCGCATGGACAAGATCCGCATTGTCGGCGGCCAGCCCCTCAAGGGCTCCATTCCCATTTCCGGCGCCAAGAACGCCGCCCTGCCGCTGATGATTGCGAGCCTGCTCTCCGAGGAAAAACTGATCCTGGAGAATGTCCCGCGCCTGGCGGACGTGGCCTTGCTCCAGCGCATCCTGGGCAATCACGGCGTGAACATCACCACCAATGGCAAGCGCGTGGGAGACGATCCCCATGCCGGCCAGACGCTGGAGCTGGATGCCCGCGTCATCGTGGACACCACCGCGCCCTATGACCTCGTCTCCCGCATGCGGGCGAGCTTCTGGGTGGTCGGCCCGCTCCTGGCGCGCATGGGCGAGGCGCGCGTCTCGCTGCCCGGCGGCTGCGCCATCGGCACCCGGCCGGTGGACTTCCACCTGGATGCCCTGCGCGCGCTCGGCGCCGAGATCGACATCGACAGCGGCTATGTGATCGCCCGCGCCCCCAAGGGGCTGACCGGCGCGCGCATCGTCTTCCCGAAGGTCTCGGTGGGCGCCACCCATACCGCGCTCATGTCCGCTGCCCTCGCCCGGGGCGAGAGCGTCATCGAGAATGCCGCCCGCGAGCCGGAAATCGCCGATCTCGCCGCCTGCCTGGAAAAGATGGGCGCGCGAATCAGCGGGGCGGGCACCTCGACCATCCAGGTGGAGGGTGTCACTCGCCTGCGCGCCGCCCGCCATGCGGTGCTGCCGGACCGGATCGAGACCGGCACCTATGCCATGGCCACCGCCATGGCCGGGGGCGACGTGACCTTGCTCGGCGCACGGGCCGACCTGCTGGAAAGCGCGCTCGACACGCTGCGCCAGGCCGGGGCGGAGATCGACGTGACCAATGAGGGGATCCGGGTGCGCCGCAATGGCGCCGGCATCTTCCCGGTGGATGTGGAGACCCAGCCTTTCCCGGGCTTCCCCACCGACCTGCAAGCCCAGTTCATGGCGCTGATGACCCGCGCCAAGGGCCGCTCGCACATCACCGAGACCATTTTCGAGAATCGCTTCATGCATGTGCAGGAGCTGGCGCGGCTCGGCGCCCGCATCCAGCTTGATGGCGACACCGCCACCGTGGAGGGCGTGGAGCGCCTGAAGGGCGCCCCGGTCATGGCCACCGATCTGCGGGCCTCGGTCTCGCTGGTGATTGCGGGCCTTGCCGCCGAGGGCGAGACCATGGTGCAGCGTGTCTATCACCTGGATCGCGGCTTCGAGCGCCTGGAGGAGAAGCTCTCCCGCTGCGGCGCGCAGATCGAGCGCATCAGCTCCTGATCTGACGCAGGGCCCGCCGCGCCCGCTGCCCTTGCGCCACCGGGGGCGCGACGCTATCTGCCCGGATGAGAGCGGTGGCCCGCTCGGAAGCGCCGATGGGGCTTCAGCGCGGGTCCTAAACCGCCTTCGGTCAATGGTTTAAGGGGCGGGCCGGGTCGGATTGGGTCAATCTGGCCGGAACCGCTCCGGGTCGAAGAGGGCGAAGCGATGGCCCCGGAACAAGGCGGACGCATCATGGATGGCCTCAAGCTGCTCGCGCTGGACATGGAAGACCTTGCGGTCATTTCCGCGCACCTGCAGGACGCGGTGGTGAAGGTGAAGGACATGGGCTACCTGCCCAGCTCCCAGCGCTTCGCCTTGCTGCTCAACCGCTTCGACTGGGACAGCAAGGAAACCGCCAGCCAGAATGTGCGCCGGCGCGCCGGCCTGCATTTCGAGCGGGTGAGCGCGGCCAAGGTGCGCGGCCTCGACCTGAAGAATGGCGAGGCGGTGCTCAATCTGCTGGCCATCACCTTTTTGCCCGAGGATGAGCCGTCGGGCACCATCGCGCTGACTTTTTCGGGCGGCACCGAAATCCGCCTGTCCGTGGAATGCATCGAGGCGCGGCTTGGCGATCTCGGCCCGGCCTGGGGCTGCTCCAAGGCCCCCGCCCATGAGGCCCCGCTCGCCGCCGGCCCCGCCAAGGATGCCTCGCTCTGAGGCGCGTCTTAGGGCTGCGCAGGCGCGGCGCGCCGCCGCGCAAGGCAAAAATAAGCCAGATGGGGCCGACCTACCGCTACCCAGGCCGTGGGAAAATGCTCTAGAGGCTTGAGCAGACCTGTTTGTCTTGAAGGAATGAGAGAGCGGCCGCCGCCGGCAGGGGCGATGTTCCTGTCGCGGAGCGCACTCCAGGAAACGGCATGCCCATCCGTATCGACGCCCAGAGCCCCGATTTCCCCGCCGCCTTCGCCGCCTTCCTGGCCGGCAAGCGGGAAGTGTCCGTGGACGTGAACGCCGCCGTGGCGGACATCATCGCCGATGTGCGCGCCCGGGGCGATGCGGCCCTCATCGACCTGTCCCGCCGCTTCGACCGGGTGGACCTGGAGGCCCTGGGCATCAAGGTCACCGACGCGGAACTCGACGCCGCCATCGGCCAGGTGCCGGCCGAGACGCTGGAGGCCCTCACCTTCGCCAAGGCGCGCATCGAGGCGCACCATGCCCGCCAGAAGCCGCAGGACGAGCGCTACACGGACGCGGTGGGGGTGGAACTGGGCCAGCGCTGGACGCCGGTGGACGCGGTCGGCCTCTATGTGCCCGGCGGCACGGCAGCCTATCCCTCCTCGGTCCTCATGAATGCAGTGCCGGCCAAGGTGGCGGGCGTGCCGCGCGTGGTCATGGTGGTGCCGGCCCCCGACGGGCAGATCGCGCCTTTGGTGCTGGCCGCCGCGCGCCTTGCGGGGGTGGACGAGGTCTATCGCGTGGGCGGGGCGCAGGCGGTGGCCGCGCTGGCTTATGGGACGCAGACCATCGCCCCGGTGGACAAGATCGTCGGCCCGGGCAACGCCTATGTGGCCGCCGCCAAGCGGCAGGTGTTCGGCAAGGTGGGCATCGACATGGTGGCCGGCCCGTCCGAGGTGCTCATCCTCGCCGACGACACCGCCAATGCGGACTGGATCGCCGCCGACCTCCTCGCACAGGCCGAGCATGACACGGCCGCCCAGGCCATCCTCGTCACCCCCAGCGCCGCGCTTGCGGACCGGGTGGAGGCGGCGGTGGAAGGCATGCTGAAGACCTTGCCGCGCGCCGAGATCGCCGGCGCCTCCTGGCGCGACCATGGCGCCATCATCCTGGTGCCCGACCTCGACGCGGCCATTCCCCTGGTGGACCGGGTGGCGCCCGAGCATCTTGAGATCCAGTGTGAGGAGGCCGAGCGCCTCGCCTCCGCCATCCGCCATGCGGGCGCGATCTTCATCGGTGCCCATACACCCGAAGCCATCGGCGACTATGTGGGCGGCACCAACCATGTGCTGCCCACGGCGCGCTCTGCCCGATTCTCCTCGGGCCTCGGCGTGCTGGATTTCATGAAGCGCACCTCGATCCTGAAATGCACCGCCGAGGCGCTTCAGGTGATCGGCCCGGCGGCGGTGCGCCTTGCGCAGGTGGAGCGGCTCGATGCCCATGGCCGCTCCATCCTCATCCGTTCCAATGCCGGGGCGCCGGGGGGATCGACCCAATGAGCAAGGACAGGCCGGTGAACCGCCTCTGCGCGGTCCATCTCGACGAAGCCTCCATCGGGCGGGGCGGCGCGGATGTGGAGCATGAGCGGGCGACCGCCATCTATGACCTGTTGGAGGACAATCGCTTCACGCCTCACAACGATCCGGGGCAGGGACCTTACGTGCTCCATATCGGGCTGGTGGACAATCGCCTGGTGCTGGACATCCAGCGCGAGGGCGGCGAGCGGGTGGTGCAGCACCACCTCTCGCTCACCCCGTTCCGCAAGGTGGTGAAGGACTATTTCCTCATCTGCGAGAGCTATTACGCCGCCATCCGCACCGCTTCGCCCACCCAGATCGAGGCGATCGATATGGGCCGGCGCGGCCTGCACAATGAGGGGTCGGAACTGCTGCAGGAGCGGCTCAAGGACAAGATCGAAGTGGATTTCGACACCGCCCGCCGCCTCTTCACCCTGATCTGCGCGCTCCACTGGAGGGGTTGAGCGTGGCCGAGCCTTCTGCGGTATCCCCGCGCTCAGCGCGGCCGCAATCGGTTCTGTTCATCTGCGGACAGAACGTGGTGCGCTCCGTCATGGCGGCGGCGCTGGCGAAGCACCTTTATGGCAAATCGATTTATGTGGGCTCGGCGGGCGTGATCGCCGGCGAGGCGGACCCCTTCGTGACCGCCGTCATGGACGAGCTGGGCCTCGACGTGCAGCGCCATCGCCCCAAGAGCGTGGACGAGCTGGAAGAATATGAGGGGCTGGGCTTCGACCTGGCCATCTCGCTCTCCCCCGACGCCCATCACAAGGCGCTGGAACTGACCCGCACCAACGCGCTGGACGTGGAATATTGGCCCACCTCCGACCCGACGCTGGAAACCGGCAATCGCGAACAGCGCCTGGAGGCCTATCGGGCCGTGCGCGACGAGCTGGACAAGCGCATCCGCGCCCGCTTCCGCGCGCCCTGACCGGTCAGGGCAAGGGCTTGCCCCAGGCCGCAGACAGCGGCCGCTTGATGGCCATGGCGAGCGGGTGGGCATCCACCTTCAGCGGGTAGAGCAGGGTCACCGGCCCCGGCGGGAAATAGGCGTAAATTCCGGGCAGGAGCCCATAAAGGACGGCCGCCGCGGCGAGCAGGCCCGAGGCTGCGCGCTTCAGCGGCGCGACGCCGGGGCAGGGGGCGCGGGAGCGCTGTTCTGCCGCCAGCAGGAACAGAAGGCCGGCGGAGAAATTGGAGATGGTCAGCAGCCGCGACAGGTCCCAGGCGATGAGCAGCACGCTGACCGGCGCCAGCCCCGCCAGTGCCAGCGCCACGTTGCGCCAGCCCGGCCGCGCCCGCCAGAACAAAAGTCCGAGGCAGGCCATGACGGTGGGCAGCAGGAAAAAGGCGAAATTGCCAACGTCATAGAGCGGCGCGCGACCGAAATGGTCGAGCATGATGAAGAAGGCCTGCCGCACGCCCTGGCCGAACTGGGTCTGGATG
The DNA here is from genome assembly GCF_017742835.1 of Aquabacter sp. L1I39. Lineage (GTDB taxonomy): Bacteria > Pseudomonadota > Alphaproteobacteria > Rhizobiales > Xanthobacteraceae > L1I39. The sequence goes on along the minus strand of NZ_CP072392.1, from coordinate 5,288,462 downwards.
AGCGCCTGCTTCATCTCCGCGCTGAGGGGCATGCGGTTGATCTGGGCGACAGTGGCGGCGGGATCGGCCAGCAAGGTTACGGCGACGGCGATCCCGACGCCGAGCGCCCCAAGCGCCGCCAGGCCCCAGAGCGGCACGGTCTTTCTGCGGTCGGGCGGCGTGCCGGGCAGCAGGCCGGCCGCAAGCGCCATGGGCAGCAGGAAAACAGAGAACTCATGCACAAGCGGCCCGACCGCAATGGGGATGGCGGCGAGCAGCGGGCGGCCCGTCCACAGCAGCAGGGCGGCGAGGGTGGCGAGGAGCAGAACCGGGGAATCCAGGTATCCCGCATTGTAGGACACGAGCGCCCAGCCTTGTGCCGTGAACACCCACAAGGCGAGCCCGAGGAAAACGATCTGAGCCCGGCCCTGGAGGCGCGCCATCACCGTGGCGGCGAGGGCGCAGAAGATGGCGCCCAGGATCACAAGGCAGGCGCCATGGAAGATCAGCACAGGGCGGGTCAGAATCGCCTCGCTCACGGTGCCGTAAAGGCGGTGAACCATCTCGCCAGCTAGGCCCCGGCGCACCAGACCATCGCCATAGGAGACATACCAGTAGGGCAGGCCCCAGCCCTGGATGACGCCGCGCCAGCCTTTCAGCACGTCGAACCACACCAGCAAGCCGAACAGGACGAACCAGGTGGCGCCTTCGCGCGCGCGGGCGGCGTTCATGGTCGTCATGCTGCCACTCCCTGTCCCGCCGGCCATCGGCGGCCCCCTTGGCATCTCACGATCGGGCGGCCTGTGCCGCCCGGTTCGCCCGTTCCCCGCAGAACCGGCGCGGCACCATAGCCCGAGTCGCGGCGCGGCGCCTCCCGGGCCCGACGCAGTGCATGATCCCTTCGGCGGGCAGACCGTGCCGATTAAGATGCTCATATGAAAGGCCTTTCACGCAGGGTTGCCAAGCCGGTGCGGAGTGACATCCTGTCGGCACCAGAGGCGCGGGAGTCCTTTGCGCGCAGCGCCGTTCACACCGCGCCGCCTTTGGGTTAGCGTCCGCCGCCGCCCGTTGGCGCCAGCCGGCGGCCGCTGGCATGCGGCCGGCCGCGCGAGAAGAGGACGACGTGAAGGAACAGGTGAAACTTGTGTTGGCCTCGGGCTCGCCCCGCCGCCTCGCGCTGCTCAATCAGGCCGGCATCGAGCCGGACCAGCTGATGCCCGCCGACATCGACGAGACGCCCGAGCGCGGGGAACTGCCCCGGCGCCTCGCCGTGCGCCTCGCCCGGCAGAAGGGCGAACTGGTGGCGACCCGCGCCCGCGAGGCAGGCCTCAATGCCATCGTGCTCTCCGCCGACACGGTGGTGGCGGTGGGCCGTCGCGTCCTTCCCAAGCCCGAGCTGCGCGACGAGGCGGAAGATTGCCTGCGCCTTTTGTCGGGCCGCGCCCATCGGGTGTTCACGGGCCTGTGCCTCGTCACCCCCAAGGGCCGCGCGCGCACGCGCCTTGTGGAGACGCGCCTGCGCTTTCGGCACCTGTCCCACGAGGATGTGACGGCCTATCTGGATTGCGGGGAATGGCGGGGCAAGGCGGGAGGCTACGCCATCCAGGGCATTGCCGGGACGTTCGTGGTGAAGCTGACCGGTTCCTATACCTCGGTGGTGGGCCTGCCGCTCCCGGAGACGGTGGCCATGCTTTCGGGCGAAGGCTATCCGGTGCGCGCCGGCTGGGCGGAGCGGGCGGCATGAGCGGTGCCAACGACAATGAGAAGGGCGCGGCACGCAAGGGCGGGGACGCCAAGGGCGCGGGAGGCAAAGCCATGGGGCGGGCCTGTCCCATTTGCGGCAAGCCGCCCGTGGAGGCCTATCGCCCCTTCTGCTCCAAGCGCTGTGCCGACGTGGACCTCAATCGCTGGCTGACCGGCGCCTATGCCATTCCGGTGGTGGCCGATGACGACGAGGACGGCGACCAGCCGGAGCCACCCCCCTCTTAAGGTCGCCGGCTGGCGACGTGGCGGAAAGCTGTGCAGGCCGGGGGGTGTTTTTAGCGCGAGCGGCACGGTAAGAATGGGGACAGGGAGCGCTCCGGCGCCCCGCGAGGCCGGCACCCGCATCCGCCGTCCCCGGTTCCAGGGGTCCAACGCGACCCCAGGGTGCCTGTGAGTTGCAGGAGTTCGCGCATGACCGTCGCGGCACGACACGCACCGGTGGCAGCGCCCATCTTTCGCACCGACGCCTTCATCAACGGGCGCTTCGTTCCTGCCCAGAGCGGCCGCCGCTTCGTGGCGGTGAACCCGGCCACCGGCCAGCCTTTGGCAGAGGTCGCCTCGTGCGACGGCAAGGACGTGGACCTTGCCGTCCAGGCCGCCCGCACCGCCTTCGAGGATCGCCGCTGGGCCGGCCTGAAGCCCAGTGAACGCAAGCGCATCCTGGTCAAGTTCGCCGAACTGGTGCGCGCCGCCCGCGAGGATCTGGCGCTGACCGAGACCCTGAACATGGGTAAGCCCATCTCGGATGCCCGCTCCATCGACGTGCGCGCCACCGCCGATGCCATCGCCTATTATGGCGAGGCGGCGGACAAGGTGTATGGCGAGATCGCCCCCACCTCCGACGACAATCTCGCCCTTATCATGCGCGAGCCCCTGGGCGTGGTGGGCTGTGTGACGCCCTGGAACTTCCCCATGATCATGGCGGCGTGGAAGTTCGCGCCGGCCCTGGCCATGGGTAATTCGGTGGTGCTGAAGCCGGCCGAGGAATCGCCCCTAACGGCCCTCAAGCTCGCCGCCCTGGCGCAGGAAGCGGGCATCCCCGATGGCGTCTTCAACGTGGTGCCGGGCCTTGGCGAGGAAGCCGGCGCGGCACTCGGCCTGCACCCCGACGTGGACGCCATTGGCTTCACCGGCTCCACCGAGGTGGGGCGCTATTTCATGCGCTATTCCGCCGACAGCAATCTGAAGCGCGTGGCGCTGGAGCTGGGCGGCAAGACCGGCTTCGTGGTGGCCCATGATGTGCCCGACCTCGACGCGGTGGCGGAAGCTGCCGCCGCCGGCATCTTCTTTAACCAGGGCGAAATGTGCACCGCCGGCTCCCGCCTCCTGGCGGACTGGCGCATCAAGGACGAACTGGTGGAGCGCATTGCCGCCGCCGCGCAGAAATGGATGCCGGACGATCCGCTCAACCCGGAGGCGCCTGCGGGCGCCGTGGTGAGCGCCGTGCACCAGAAGCGGATCCTTGCCGCCATTGACGAGGGCCTCGCCGAAGGCGCTCGCCTCGTGGTGGGCGGCACGGCCGTGCGGGAAGAGACGGGCGGCGCCTTCGTGGCGCCCACCGTCTTCGACGGGGTGGAGCCCCATTCCGCCTTGGCCCAGAAGGAAATTTTCGGGCCGGTCCTCTCCGTCATCGGCTTTGACGGCCTCGACCAGGCGGTGGAGATCGCCAACAACACCGTCTACGGCCTCGGCGCGGCGGTGTGGAGCGCCGACCTTGGCGCCGCCCACAAGGTGGCGCGGCGCTTCAAGGCCGGCGTCGTCTATGTGAACTGCTTCGACGCCGACGACATCACCACCCCCTTCGGCGGCGTGAAGCAATCCGGCTTCGGGCGCGACAAGTCCCTGCACGCGCTGGAAAAATATTCCGATCTCAAGACCATCTGGACGCGGCTGTGAGGCCTTCTCCGTCGCGTCCGACCCGTTTTTGTGCCTGATCGACAACCCAGGAGTGTGCCTATCGTGTCATCTGCCCCGGTTTCAAACTCCACCGCCCATTGGCGTCACCTCGACGCCGCGCACCACCTGCATCCCTTCTCCGACACCAAGTCGCTGAATGCGGAAGGCGTCCGGGTCATCACCCACGCGCAGGGGAGTTACATCTACGATTCCGAGGGTAACAAGATCTTGGACGGCATGGCCGGCCTGTGGTGCACCGCCGTGGGGCACGGCCGGCACGAGATCGTCGACGCGATCGCCGAGCAGTTGAAGAAGCTCGATTATTACAACACTTTCTTCAAGACCACCCATCCGGCCGCGGCGGAACTGGCCGCCGCCATCGCCGATGTGGCCCCCGAGGGCATGAACCATGTCTTCTTCACCTCCGGCGGGTCGGAGGCGGTGGACACGGTGCTGCGCATGGTGCGCCATTATTGGGCGGCGCTGGGGAAGCCGGAAAAGCACATCTTCATCGCTCGCAAGAACGCCTATCACGGCTCCACCGTGGCCGGCGCCAGCCTTGGCGGCATGAAGCCCATGCATGCCCAGGGCGGCCTGCCCATTCCGGGCATCATCCATGTGCAGCAGCCTTATTGGTGGGGCGAGGGCGGCGACATGGATCGCGAGGCCTTCGGCCTCTTCGCCGCGCAGGAAGTGGCCCGAGCCATTGACGAAGCGGGCGCGGAAAACGTGGCGGCCTTCATTGGCGAGCCCATCCAGGGCGCCGGGGGCGTCATCATCCCGCCTTCCACCTATTGGCCCGAAGTGCAGAAAATCTGCCGCGAGCGGGACGTGCTGCTGGTGTCGGACGAGGTCATTTGCGGCTTCGGGCGCACCGGCGAATGGTTCGGCTGCCAGTATATGGGTGTCCAACCGGATCTCATCACCTTCGCGAAGGGCGTCACCTCCGGCTATTTCCCGCTGGGCGGCGTCATCGTGGGTGACCGGGTGGCCCAGGGCTTCATCGAGCATGGCGGCGATTTCAACCACGGCTACACCTATTCCGGCCATCCCGGTGGGTGCGCGGCGGCGCTCGCCAACATCAAGATCCTCAAGGACGAAAAGCTGGTGGAGCGGGTCAAGAGCGACATCGGTCCCTATCTCCAGGAGCGCTGGCTGAAGCTGGCTGACCATCCTTTGGTGGGCGAGGCGCGAATGGTCGGCCTCATCGGCGCGCTGGAACTAACCCCCGACAAGGCCACGCGCGCGCGATTCGCGGCCGAGGAGGGCACCATTGGCCTCATCTGCCGCGACTTCTCGTTCCGGTCCGGCCTCGTCATGCGGGCGGTGCGCGACAGCATGATCCTGGCCCCGCCCTTCACCCTGAGCCACGCGGAGGCCGACGAACTGGTGGCCACCGCCCGCAAGGTGCTTGACCTGACCTATGCGGAGCTGAAGCAGAGGGACCTGCTGAAGGTCGCCCCCGTGGCCGCCTGACCGGTTTCGCCCCGAACCATGAGAGCGCCCGGGCCCCTCGCCCGGGCGTTCGTGTTTAAACGGCCGTGGTTTCGGTTCAGTCCGTGCTGGAGCACCGCAGCCCTCCACCTCCTTGCTTCAACGCATTTGCGTCTCGCACCCGGTTCCCACATCGCTCGGATACACTCTGGGCGATGAATGCGGAACCCAAGGCGGGGGCGGGGCGTTGGGCCAATCGCATTCTTGAGGCAGTTTAAGCTAGCTGTTGTTTGCGGCGCAGCAATGCGGGCAGGCGCATCAATTATCATCTCCTGCATGTCATGCGTAACTACGTATAGCGTTGCGGGAACACGTTGTTAAATTCGGCGTTTATTCGATGGTTCGCGAGATGGGAGAGATCCATGCGAAATCATCTTTATGCCGGTGCGGTTGTTCTTGCTGCTCTGGCTCCCGGCTATGCTTTCGCTCAGGCCTCCACGGCCACCGGCGCCATTGGCGGCGCGGCGGTTGGCGCGGTGGTGGGTGGCCCCGTGGGCGCGGTGGTGGGGGGTGCCGTGGGCGCCACCATGGGCGCCGCAGCCGAGCCGCCGGCGGAAGTGCGCACCTATGTACTGGAGGAAAGCCGTCCGTCCTACCGCCTTGAGCGCGAGGTGGTGGTGGGCGAGCCCCTGCCGGCGGATGTGCAGGTCTATGCGGTGCCCAAATACGACAAGTATCGCTACACCGTGGTCAATGACCAGCGCGTGATCGTCGATCCCGAGACCCGCAAGGTCATCCAGATCGTCCGGTAAGCGCGGAACCCAAAATGGCCGCTCCCGAGGCTCGGGGCGGCCATTTTCTTGTGTCAGGTCAAGACGGGGCGCTATCGAGGAAGAGCGGCACGCGCTTCACGAAGCTGTCATACCATCCGACCAGCCGGGGATGATCGGCCCGCCAGCGGCCCTCAAGACGGAAGTCCAGATAGCCCAGCGCACAGGCGAGCGCGATGTCGCCCACGGTCGGGTCGCGATCAGCGGGCGGCGGCGCAGCTTCCAGGGCGTCGAGAGCGGCAGCCACCTTGCCGGCCTGATGGTCCAGCCACTTGGCCACCCGATGCTCCTCCGGCCGGAAGCGCACCTCATAGACCTGGAGCAGGGCGGCGTCGGCAATGCCGTCGGCCAGGGCCTCCAGCCGCATTTCCTCGAACTTGGCTTCGGGGTCGGAGGGCAGCAGGCGCCCACCGGAGAGGTGGTCGAGATAGGCCAGGATCACCGAGGAATCATAAAGCGGCCCCTTGCCCTCCCGCAGCAGGATCGGGATCTTGCCCAGCGGGTTATGGCTGCGCAGGGTGGCGTCGGGATTGAGCGTGTCCGCCAGGTCCAGTTCCAGCGGGATGCCGACCAGAGCGGCGGCGACGCGGACCTTGCGGGCGAATGGCGAGGTGGGGGAATAGCGCAGACGCATGCGAACTCTCTTGGAAGGGAAACACCCTTGAGCGGGTTCGACAAAAGGCGTACCCGGCTTCGCGCCCGTGAGATAGGGGCCGGTCTGAACTTTTCGCCGGCAACGGGCTCGCTTCAACCTTCCGGCGTCAGCCAGCCCACCCGCACGCGGCCCCTTCCGTCCCGGGCTAGCAGCGGGGCAAGGGCGGTGAGGATTGTGCGCATCTCCTCCGCCAGCGTGAAGGGCGGATTGACGATGATGAGCCCGGAGCCCGACAGGGTGTCGAGGCTGCGCACCTCGGCAAAATCGATCTCCACCCGCAGCGTCTTGGGCATGTGGAGGCGCGCCACATCCTTGCGGAAGGCGTCCACCGCCCGCAAATCCTTGATGGGATACCAGAACATGAAGGTGCCGGTGGCGAACCGCTCATAGGCCGCCTTGAGGCCGAGCCGCATGCGGTCGAACTCGCCCGGCTCCTCGAAGGGCGGGTCCACCAGAAGCAGGCCGCGCCGCTCCCGGGGCGGCAGATGGGCGCCGATGGCATGCCAGCCATCCTGGAGCAGCACCTTGGCCCGCTCGTCCTCGCCCAGATGCTTTTCCAGCTTCTGCTTTTCTTCCCGATGCAACTCGCAGAACAGGAAACGGTCCTGCGGCCGCCCCAGTGCCAGAGCGAGGGCGGGAGAGCCGGGATAGCGCTTTGGGCCGGCATGGGTGCGCAGGGCGCGAATGGCATCGAGATACGGGGCGAGCAGCGCCAGGGCCGGGGCGGCGATCTCGCCCGCATCGGCGGCGGCGAGCACCTTCTCGATCCCCTGTTCAGCCTCGCCGGTGCGCTGGGCATTGGTGCCGGCGAGGTCATAAAGGCCGGCGCCCGCATGGGTATCCACCACCCGATAGGGCGAATCCTTGCGTGCGAAATAGGTGAGGATGCGCGCCAGGGCGGCATGCTTCATCACGTCGGCCGGATTGCCGGCATGGAAAGCGTGGCGGTAATTCATGGGGCCGTTCCGGCGGTTCTGCGGACGTGGCCGCTTAGGGAAGGGGCCGCGAGGGCGGCACATCAAGGCGGCGCCCGCCGCCGCAGGCGCGGCGGTCCACCTCGGGGCAGGAGGTGAAGGCAAGATCGCGCGTCATGCACACCCGCACTTCCTTCAGGCGCCCGTCCGAGCAGCTCACGGCGATCATGTCGGCAGCCAGACCCGGATTAGCCGTCTGGAAGGCGCTCTCCACCTCTGCCGGGGTCATGGTCAGGGGCGCGCTGGGCGCGCGCAGCGCCTCGGGCAGCTTCACGCGCTCGGACGCCCGGCGCACCGTGCTGAAATAGGCGGCAGGTGACAGGCCCGAGCAGGTGCCGTGGCGCCGCCACTCATGCAGCACGAGCCCCTTGCTGGGCATAAGGTCGGTGATGCCAGAAATGACATCTTCCGGCACATAGGGCGCGGGGGATTGGCAGAAATCGGGAAAGCCGCGCTCATATTGCGGCCAGAGGCCATGCACCACGAAGCCGTGGGGCGTCGCGGTGCGGCATTGGGCAGGGCTTGCCCGTTCGCCCAGGCAATAGGTCGGGCTCCAGGACAGAGCGAGCACGTAGAAATCGAACGCGCCCAAACGGTCGTCCCTCGCCTGCGCCGTGGCGGCGCCGAGGACGAGAAGCCCGACCAGCGCCGCCAGCAGGCGGCAGATCACGGACGGGCCATCTTGCAGTCCGGCGCATAGGCGAGATTGCGGTCCAACCCCGTCACGCACCATTCCACGCCCCAGGTGAAGCCCTGGTAACTGCTGTCGGAGATGATGGAATAAAAGACCTGGTGGGGCTTAGCGTCGGAGAGCACCACGGTGGCGCTGCAATAACGGCGCGGCTGGAAGCCCTCGCCCCACGGCCGATAGGCGATCTCGCGCACATTGGAGAAGCTGTTGATGTTCAGCGCGCTGTTCCAATACATGCGCTCAGTCTCGGCAAAGCGCATGGAGATGGTGCCGAGGGCCAGCGGTTCGGAGCACACCGGCAGCTCGCCGGTATATTTGTCGTTGGGCAGCCAGAAATTATCGAGCAGGGACGCGGCACCGGCCGCGGACGCCGAAAGGGCGCAGGCGATCACTGCCAGAAGGCCCGCCCGTCCGCTACGTACCGTGAGACCCATGCTCAACTCCCGTCCTGACCCATGCCAATTCTGCCGGACGATGCTGCGCCAGCGCGCTACGGTCAAGCGCAGGCGGGCAACACTCGCCCGGAAAAGCGCGTAATGTTAGAGCATTCAGGCGGGGGGCGCCTCCGAACAGGCATTGGCCGGTCTCCAGGCGGGTGGCGCCGCTGACATTGGCTTGTGTCTTGGATGAGGGATGATGCCGGAATCCGGCTTTGCACCCCGGTCGTGACAGGGGAGCCGCGACGAGAGGATCAGGCGTGGCGCAGCAAAATCTCCCGCTTTTCACCACCGGGCGCGAGGCCGCGCTGCAATTGCGTCCCGACCAGCCGGTCTATTGCTTCCGCCCGTCGGTGCTGGCGCAGGATGCCCGCGCCTTCATGTCCGCGTTTCCCGGCAAGACCGCTTATGCGGTGAAGACCAATGGCGAGGACCAGGTGCTGGCCGAGCTCGCCCGCGCCGGGGTGAACGTGTTCGACGTGGCGAGCCCGGCGGAATTTGCTGCCGCCCGCGCGGTCGCGCCCGCCTGCGAGCTGCTCTACATGCATCCGGTGAAGGCCCAGTCGGACATCCGCCTCGCCTTTGAGCGCTTTCGCGTGCGGGTCACGGTGGTGGATCACGAGGACGAAGTGGCCAAGGTGCTGCGTATCGTCAATGCGCTGGACCACGACCCGGAGGACTTCACCCTGTTCGTGCGCATCGCCTCCAAGGGCGAGGCGGCCTATGAATTGTCGAAGAAGTTCGGCGCCGCGCCGGCCCATGCGGCGGAACTGCTCCAGCGCATCGATAATATCGGCTTCAAGTGCGGCATCTGCTTCCATGTGGGAAGCCAGATGGAAGACCCCACCACCTTCGAGCGGGCCATCGCCACCGCCGCCGAGGTGCGCGAGGCGGCCAAGGTGCCGATCGTGGCGCTGGACATTGGCGGCGGCTTCCCCGCCTCCTATGCGCTTGATCCGCGCAAGCCCAGCGCGGCCATGCCGCCGCTCGGCGATCTCATGCGCTCCATTTTGGGCGCGGTGGAAAAATACGGTTTTGCCGGCACGCCGCTGGTGGCGGAGCCGGGACGGGTGATCGTGGCGCGGGCCTATTCGGTCATCACCCGCGTGATGCTGAAGAAGGGCCAGCGCCTCTATATCAGTGACGGCATCTGGTCCTCGCTCTCCGATAGCTGGACCGGCAAGCTGCTGCTGCCGGTGAACCACATTCCCGATCCGGCGCGGCGCCGGCGCTCGGGCGACCCCAACAAGATGGTGCCCTTCCGCATCTATGGCGCCACCTGCGACAGCGTGGATGTGCTCTCGCGGCCCTTCTATCTTCCGGAGACGGTGGATACGGGCGACTGGATCGAGATCGGCCATATCGGCGCCTATTCCCTGTCCCTGCGCACCCGCTTCAATGGTTTCTATCCCGACACCTTCGTGGAGGTGAGCGAGCCGTTCGAGCCCAATGTGCCGGGCATCGAGCCGGAGCGGCGGAGCGGGATGGATGGCCGCGGGGGCGAGGACAGCCGGGGCGAAGCCAGCGGGGAGCCGGTGGAGAGCCGCTGACGGCGAGACGCCGCCTGAGTGAGAAGCGAAATACCGGGCCGGCCCCACCTCGAGCGCGATCCCATCAGATTGAATCAATCTGATGGGTGAAGCGCCCTCTAACCCATTGATAGAGAATGCGTGGTCCGATCAGATGGTGATGCCATCTGATCAGCGCATGCTCTAGGGCCGGTCTTTTCTTTGCGCCTGCCGCGGAAGAGGGCGGTGCCGATGTAGGGTTGCCTTAACCATGGCAGAGCGCGCCAACGCGCTGGTCGCGGCCTGGAGAGCGGCCGTTAAGCAGCGCGGGCCGAGGGTGGCGGCGCGGCCTTGGAGACAACGGGGCCGGTCGTTTTCGGAGCCCCCATGCCCGTCTCTCTCTCCGCCGTCCTGCCCATCGCGATGCTGATGGCGTCCAACGTCTTCATGACTTTCGCCTGGTACGGTCATCTCAAGTATAAAAGTACCGCCTTGGCATTGGCCGTGGTGGTGAGTTGGGGCATCGCCTTCTTTGAATACTGCCTGGCGGTGCCGGCGAACCGCATCGGCTCCGAATTTTACACCACCGCGCAGCTCAAGACCATTCAGGAGGTCATCACCCTGGTGGTTTTTGCTGGATTTTCAGTGCTTTACCTCAAAGAGCCGCTGGGCTGGAACCATGCGGTGGGCTTCGCCTTCATCATCGCCGGCGCCTACTTCATTTTTCACAAGTTCTGAGCCCTCCGAAACGGGGGAGGGGAAGGGTGCACGGCCTCAAACCCCGATATCTAATCTTAAAAATTAACCATAAACTATTGGTTTTTAACCACAAACTGATCTTCTTAAAGTGCGTTCTTAAACTCAAATGTGAGGAGGTGTTCCCTTCTTCATTTTGCAAGAAGTGGCTTTAACGTGGTTAAAAAATTCACATTTATCAGTAATTTATAGTTAATATTTCACTTTAAGATGCATGTCGCCCCCCCCAGGGGCTTGCAGGCATCAACTGTCCCGCCATTCCGATGGATCGCGCGAACAGGCGGATGACTTCGGTCGCCTCTTCCCGGTGCTTTTCCGGCCGGATTTCGCGCGCTGGGGCGCCTGAACGCCCTCCGGCGTCCGTCTCAAGTTGGGGAATGGGGAGGGACTGGGAACTGGGGGGGCGAGGAGGACGCGACCCGCAGAGCGGGACATGGGGCACCGGCGCATCACGCGGGAGGGTCAGCGGGAGTCAGGTGTCTGCCCGTTCGGGGCGACATCAAGGGGGGGGCGCAGTATGCAGGTCTCGGGCCGGCGGGAGATGCGCTCCACTGGGGGCGCGTTCCGCCGCCCAGCCCGCCGCCCAGCCCCCCGCCCAGGTGTGCCCAGCCGTGCGGGTGCTCGTCCCGGAGGGCGGCCTATCGGCGCACAATGGGGTCTTGGCGAGAGGAACGTCCGGAACGAAAAACGGCCGGCGTGTCGCCACGCCGGCCGCGTCTCATTCATCAAGGGGTCGGGCGAAGACCGGCGAAAAGGTCAGGAAGGGCGGCGGGCCCGAACGGGGACCGGCACCGGCCGCAAACGGGCGGTACGGCGCTCCTGCAATCGGTGGCCCAGCACGATGGCGATCCCGAGCGCCGCGAGGCCCGCCCCGATGGCGAGGCCGAACGCGAAGGAGGGGCTGCCGGAACTGTCCAGCAGGAGCGTCGCGGCCGCGGCGCGGTCCACTGTCAGCACGAAGGTGACTGCACATATGGCCACCATCAGTGCGACGGTGATCGCCGCCTGGGTCATGGCATCCCCGGCCTTGTGATTGCGCACGACCCGAGCAAGCGCGTCCGGATCGGCGGCAGAGGTGCCCACCTGAAGCATTCCGTACTCACGAAACTCGGACATGATGGTCTCGCTACTGGCAGTGCCCCACGCTTCATACGCAAGGGCGAACGTCTCGGGCGAAGGTCTCGGATCCCTCAACGCCGCCGTGCGGCGATTCGGTTCCCGCGCTCCTGTGGAAAAATGACTGCCGAGCTGGTTGTGAATGTGGCGGCTTCGCGGCTCGTCGAGGAAAAAACGTGGCGGATTGAGGGCTTGGATCACACCCGCGCGAGTCGCCAGGAACAGGGCTCCACCTCTTGCGGACGCCACGTCATGGGCACGTGGCCGGGCGCCGCTTCCACCCGTGCGAGCCAGGCCTGCACGGCAGGAAAATGTGACAGATCGAAGTCACCTTCCGGAGCCACGTGCGTATGTGGAAAAAGAGCGAGGTCGGCCACGCTCAGGTCTTCGCCCGCGAAGAAGGGATGCACCTGGAGGTGGCGCTCCATGACCCGCAGCGCGCCATAGCCCTCTTCCATCCAGCGGTCGATGTCGTGGGTGCGCAGCTCGCGTCCGCCCCGCACCTGGTTCAGCCAGAAGCGCGCCTGGGCGATGCCCGGCTCATGGTTGTTCTGCTCGAAGAACATCCAGCGCAGCGCCTCCGCCCGCGCCAGCCGGTCGACAGGCAGGAGCGGCGTGCCTTCCGCCAGATAAAAGAGGATGGCGTTGGATTCGGGCAGGGTGGTGCCGTCCTCGAATTCCAGCAGCGGCAGGCGGCCTTCGGGGTGCTTGGCGAGGAATTCCGGCGTGCGGTGCTCGCCCGCGAAAATGTCCACCTCCACCAGCCGGAAGGCCAGGCCGAGCTTCGCCAGCAGCAGCCGCACCTTGTAGGAATTCCCAGATGACTGTGTGGAATAAAGTGTAAGCACAGCGCCCTCCTGGCGCTCGCTAGATGGGCCTCCCGCGTCCCCGGCGCAAGCGGTTCCATCAACAAACCGAGGCTCAGCCATTCACGATCCTTGCTTGTTCGGCAAAAGGGCCTCCGGTAAGAACAGGTGCACGCATTGGCGGGCATTACGCCGCCGGTGCTTCATACCATCCACCGCCCCCTGTTCTCCCGCGCCGACCGGCGCGACCAACAGGGTGCGGGAGTTCGGAGCCCTGTGGCCATGAGCCTCCTGTCGCCCGCCCTGAAGCGCATCAAGCCGTCCCCCACCATCGCCATCTCCAACAAGGCCCGTGAGCTGAAGGCGCAGGGGCGGGACGTGATCGCGCTGTCCGCCGGCGAGCCCGATTTCGAAACCCCGGAAAACATCAAGGAAGCGGCCATTGCCGCCATCCGCCGGGGCGAGACGCGCTACACCGCCGTGGACGGCATTCCCGAGTTGAAGGCGGCCATCGTCAAGAAGTTCAAGCGCGAGAACGGCCTCGACTACAAGCCGAGCCAGGTGACCGTGGGCACCGGCGGCAAGCAGGTGCTGTTCAACGCGCTGGTCGCCACCGTCGGACCCGGCGACGAGGTGATCGTGCCGGCGCCCTATTGGGTCTCCTATCCGGACATCGTGGAATTCTGCGGCGGCACGCCCGTCTCGGTGGCCACCACGCTGGCCGACAATTTCAAGCTGCGCCCCGAGGCGCTCGAGGCGGCGATCACGCCCAAGACCAAGTGGCTGATCTTCAACTCGCCCTCCAACCCGTCGGGCGCCGCCTATAGCTATGACGAGCTGAAGGCCCTCACCGATGTCCTGGTGCGCCACCCGCATGTGTGGATCCTCACCGACGACATGTACGAGCACCTGGTCTATGACGAGTTCAAGTTCGTCACCCCGGCGCAGGTGGAGCCCTCGCTCTACGACCGCACGCTGACCATGAACGGCGTCTCCAAGGCCTATTGCATGACCGGCTGGCGGATCGGCTATGGCGCCGGTCCCGAGCCGCTCATCAAGGCCATCGGCACGCTCCAGTCCCAGTCCACCTCCAATCCCTCCTCCATCGCCCAGTGGGCGGCGGTGGAGGCGCTGAACGGGCCGCAGGACTTCATTGCCCGCAACAATGCGGTGTTCAAGGAGCGGCGCGACCTGGTGGTCTCCATGCTGAACCAGGCCAAGGGCCTCACCTGCCCGAAGCCCGAAGGCGCCTTCTACGTCTTCCCCTTCTGCGACGGCGCCATCGGCAAGACCGCCCCCTCGGGCAAGGTCATAGCCAATGACGAGGACTTCGCCACCGAGCTCCTGGAAGCGGAGAATGTGGCCGTGGTGCACGGCTCGGCCTTCGGCCTCGGCCCGGCCTTCCGAATCTCCTACGCCACCGCGACCTCTGATCTGGAAGAGGCGTGCACCCGCATCCAGCGCTTCTGCGGCGCGCTGAGCTGAGCCTGTGCCGGACGCGGGTAGGGCGTCCGGCAGGTATTTTCGCCATTCGGGCCAAATTGGCGCGTTTTGCGAAACATTCGGGAAGTACCGGCGTTGGCGAACCGAGCGTGCCGAGCTAAGGCTTCGGTGCGCCGGTCGTCGCGCGGTCCGCGCGGCCGGTGTCCTTTGGAGGAAGAGACCATGAAGACTTTTGTGAAGGCTGGTTTTGCGGCCGCTCTTGCCGCTTCCGCCCTCGCGTTCGCCGCCGCTCCCGCAGCGGCGCAGACCCGCGTGCAGGTGGGCGTGCTGACCTGCCAGATGGCGCCGAACGTCAGCTTCATCATCGGCTCCGTCCGCGAGATGAGCTGCACCCTCCGCCCGTCCGTGAAGGGCGCCCCGAAGGGCACCTATACCGGCACCGTGCGTCGCTTCGGCCTTGATCTGGGCGTGACCGGCCAGGGCACGCTGGTGTGGACCGTCCTCGCCCCCACCACCCGGATCGGCGCCAAGGATCTGCGCGGCACCTATGCCGGTGTGTCCGCCAATGCGGCGCTGGGCGTCGGCCTCGGCGCCAATGCGCTGGTGGGTGGTTCCAACAACACCATCGCGCTGCAGCCCCTGTCCGTGGAAGGCCAGACCGGCTTCAACGTGGCCCTGGGCGTTGCCGAGCTGACCCTGCGCTGATCGGCGCAAGCGCGCCTTTGTCGCAACGGGCGCCCCATGGGCGCCCGTTTTCGTTGGAAAGGTACGTGGCAGAGCTCGCGCTTGCCGAGTCGGCAGCCCAGCGCCGCTCATCGATCTTGACCCGGAAAAAGGGGGATACCATGCGTCCGACTTCCATCATTGCCGGCCTCGCGCTCGCCGCCTGCGCCGTCCTTCCCGCCGCCGCCCAGAGCGCGCCCCAGGCGCCCACCCGCGTGCAGGCGGGCCTGCTCATGTGCAAGGTGCAGCCGGCGGTCGGATTCGTGCTCGGCTCCATGCGGGAGATGAGCTGCGAGTTCAAGACCGGCGCGCCCAATGCGCAGAAGGTGATCGGCACCTATAAGGGCACGGTCGCCCGCTTCGGCATCGATATCGGCTTCACCGGCCCGAGCACGCTCGGCTGGGCAGTGTTCGCCCCCACTTCGGCGCCCGCGCCGACCGACCTGAAGGGCTCCTATGTGGGCGTGAGCGCGGACGCGGCCTGGGGCGTCGGTGGCGGTGCCAACGTGCTGCTGGGCGGCTCCAACAAGACCATCGTGCTCCAGCCCTTGTCCCTGCAGGGCACCACGGGCATGGCGGTGGCGGCCGGCGTGTCCGACCTGACCCTCACCCCGACCCCCTGAGCATCATGACCCGGATCGCCCCCCTCATCGCCGGCAGCCTGCTCTGCCTTGCCGCAGCGGCGCCCGTGCGGGCGCAAGACAGCGTCAAGGTGGAGGCGGGCCTCCTGGAATGCCGGGGGGCGGCCGCGGTCGCCTACGGCTTCGGCTCCACCCGCACCGTCACCTGCGATTTCCGCCCCGCCGCAGGCGTCAGCCAGCACTATGCCGGGACGCTGGAGCGGGCGGGGATCGATTTTGGCGTGTCCGACCAGGGATCCATGCTGTGGATGGTGCTGGCCACCAGCAAGGATCTAGAGCCGGACGCGCTGACCGGCCAATATGTGGGCCTTGCCACCGGGGCGGCGCTCGGGCCGGGCTTCACCGCCAATGTCCTGGTCTCCAAGGACGCGGCCAACGGCATCTCGCTCCAGCCCTTGAGTGTTTCCGCCGATAGCGGCCTGTCCGTCACCCTTGCCGGCGCAACGTTGACCCTCAATCCCGCCCTTCCGGCGAGCCGGCGCTGAGGGCTTCACACGCCCGTTTGAATTGCTTTGCGGCCCCTGCGGCCGCAATCCTCCGCCCGAACGGAGGATTTGCCATGCACATTCGGCGTATACGCGGCTGGGAGATCCCGGAGAGCCAGGTCACCCCCGAGCACCTGTTCCTGTCGCGCCGCACATTGCTCGGCGCCGGGGCGGGCCTCATCGGCGCCACCGCTTTTCCCGCTTTGTCCCACGCCCAGCGCGCGGCAGACGTGCCGGACCCGTCCGCCGGCCTCTATCCCGCCAAGCGCAACGAGACCTTCACCCTCGACCGGGAGCTGACACCCGAAAAGGTCTCCAGCACCGTCAACAATTATTATGAGTTCGGCACCTCCAAGGACGTCACCCGCGCCGCCTCGCGGCTCAAGGTGCGGCCCTGGACCGTCAAGTTCGACGGCCTCGTCGAGCAGCCGAAGGAAGTGGGCATCGACGACCTCCTGAAGGCCGTCACCCTGGAGGAGCGCCTCTATCGCCATCGCTGCGTGGAAGCCTGGTCCATGGCGGTGCCGTGGACGGGCTTTCCCATGAAATCCCTGGTGGAGTTCGCCAAGCCCTTGAGCAGCGCCAAATATGTGCGCTTCGAGACCTTCCTCGACAAGGCGGTGGCGCCGGGCCAGTCCGGCCGCTTCTATCCCTGGCCCTATGTGGAAGGGGTGACCCTGGCGGAAGCCACCAACGAGCTCGCCTTCATGGTGACGGGCGTCTATGGCAAGCCGGCCCCCAACCAGTTTGGCGCCCCGCTGCGCGTGGTGCTGCCCTGGAAGTATGGCTTCAAGTCCATCAAGGCCATCGTGCGGGTGTCATTCGTGGAAGAGCGGCCCAAGAGCTTCTGGGAGGTGATCCAGGGCTCCGAATATGGCTTCTGGGCCAATGTGAACCCGCAGGTGGCCCATCCCCGCTGGAGCCAAGCGACCGAAGAGGATATCGGCACCGGCCAGCGCCGGCCGACGCTCCTCTACAATGGCTACGGCGCCTATGTGGCGGACCTCTACAAGGGCCTGAGCCCGAAGGAAAACCTGTTCATGTGAGGGGAGTGAGCGACCCCCCCCTTCAGCCTGATCCGATCAGGTTTATCCCCGCGCGCGCAATTCCCGGCGCAGGATCTTGCCCGTGGCGGTCATGGGCAAGGCGTCCGTGAAGGCGACGGCGCGGGGATATTCGTGGGCCGAGAGGCGCTCGCGCACATGGCGCTGGATCTCGGTGGCCAGTTCCTCCGTGCCCTCGACACCGGGCTTGAGCACCACCCAGGCCTTCACCGCCTCGGTGCGCACGGGGTCGGGCACGCCCACCACGCCAACGAGCGCGACGGCGGGGTGCTTGAGGATGCAATCCTCGATCTCGCCGGGCCCGATGCGATAGCCGGCGGACGTGATGACATCGTCCGAGCGGCTCACATACCAAAGATAGCCGTCCTCATCCTGCCGGCCGAGATCGCCCGTGAGCAGGAAGTCGCCCGCGAACTTGGCGGCGGTGGCGGCGGGATTATTCCAATATTCCAGCATCATCACCGGATCGCCCCGGCGGATGCCGATATGCCCCTCGGTGCCGGCGGGCACGGGATGGCCTTCCTCGTCCACGATCTGCACGTCATGGCCCGGAATGGGCTTGCCCATGGCGCCGGGGCGGATGGGGAAGAAGGAGGAGTTGGAGCCCACCACCAGATTGCATTCGGTCTGGCCGTAAATCTCCCGCGCCTCGACGCCCAGCCGCTCCTGCACGAAGGCGCCCAGCTCGCTGCCCAGCGTCTCGCCGCCGGTCAGCAGCGAGCGCAGCTTGAGGCCCTCCTGGCGCACATCCGCCTGGCGCAGCAGCTTCAGCGCCGTGGGCGGCAGGAAGACGTTGCGGACCCCCTGGTTCGCCATCAGCGCCATGGCGGCGTCGGGATCGAACTTCTTGGCCCGATAGGCCAGCACCGGCACGCCCAGGTGAAGGGTCGGGAACAGCACGTCGAACAGCCCGCCGATCCAGGCCCAGTCGGCCGGCGTCCAATGCAGGTCGCCCGGCTGGGGCATGTCCTCGTGGACGAATTGCAGGCAGGGCAGATGGCCGAGCAGGACGCGATGGCCGTGCAGCGCGCCCTTGGGGTTTCCCGTGGTGCCGGAGGTGAAGATGATGATGCCGGGATCGTCGGGCGTCGTATCCACCGGGGTGAAGCGGTCCGAGCCCTTCTCCAGCGCCGCGTCGAAGGAGAGGGCGCCGCCGCTATCGGGGCCGATCACATAGACATGGGTGAGGGCGGGCAGGTGGTCGCGCACGCGGTCGAGCTTGGCCAAGCCCGCAAGGTCCGTCACCAGCACCTTCGCGCCGGACGCCTCCAGCCGATATTCCAGCGCCTCGTCTCCGAACAAAGTGAAGAGCGGCACCGAGATCATGCCCGCCTTGAAGGCGGCCAGATGCGCGATGGCCGTCTCCGGCGCCTGGGGCAGGAACACCGCCACCCGGTCGCCACGCTGAAGACCCGCCGCCACCAGCACATTGGCGAAGCGGTTGGTGAGGCGGGCGAGATCCTCGAAGGTGTAGCGGATGACGGCGCCGCTCTCCTCCACGAAGATCAAAGCCGGCTTTCCGGCGCCGGTGGCGTGGGCATCGGTGCAGGCGACGCCCATATTGAAGCGCGCGGGCAGGTTCCAGCGGAATGCGCGCACCGCCTCGTCATAGCTCCGGGCCATCTCGTCCTCCCCGCATGCCACGCGCACAGGCGCGTCTCCGCGGCCGGTCTGTGCCGGCGCGCGGGAAACAATCGAACGTTTTTTTAATTCGGCGTCAAGCGCCGTCGCGAAACGTCCCGCCGTAATCCTCAGGCCCGCATCCTCAGGCCACAAGCCCGAGTGCGCTGGCGGCCTCATTGCGGATGGCGGCGATGTTGGTGCGATAGCCCTCGATGCCGCCCTTGAACACCGCCGAGCCCGCCACCAGCACATCGGCGCCCGCGCGCGCGCAGAGCGCGCCCGTCTGCGGGTTCACGCCGCCATCCACTTCCAGGCGGATGTCGCGGCCCCGGATCATGTCGCGGATGCGCTCGATCTTGGGCAGCACGTCGGGGATGAAGGCCTGGCCGCCGAAGCCGGGATTGACGCTCATCACGCAGATAAGGTCGATCTTGTCCAGGAGATAGGTGAGGGCGGTCTCGGAGGTGGCCGGGTTCAGCGCCACGCCGGCCTTCTTGCCGAGGCCCCGAATCACCTGGAGGCAGCGGTCGAGATGGACGGTGGCTTCCGCCTGCACGGTGATGATGTCGGCACCCGCCGCCGCGAAGGCCTCCAGATAAGGCTCCACGGGGGAGATCATCAGGTGCACGTCGAACACCTTGTCCGTGTGCCGGCGCAGCGCCTTGATGATGTCCGGGCCGAAGGTGATGTTGGGCACGAAATGGCCGTCCATCACGTCGAGATGGATATAGTCGGCGCCCGCCGCAGCCACGTCGCGCACCTCCTCGCCAAGCCGGGAGAAGTCCGAGGCCAGGATGGAAGGGGCGATCAGCGGCAAGGTCATGTTGGTCACTCCGGCGGGCAGCGGCCCGTTTGTCATGTAGGGCGCCGCACCCGGCGGCGCCATGGTCGCTCCGCGCGTGCGCCAAGGCGCCCGCGCGCAAGCCTTGAGATCAGTAATAGGAGGCGATCTTGGCCACTTCCTCGCGCGAGCCGAACACCAGCGGAATGCGCTGGTGGAGCTTGGCGGGGACGATGTCCAGGATGCGGGTCTGGCCGTCCGTGGCCGCGCCCTTGGCCTGCTCGGTGAGGAAGGCGACCGGATTCGCCTCGTAGATCAGGCGCAGGCGGCCCTCGCCATAGCCCTTCCGGCTGTCGCCCGGATAGATATAGACGCCGCCGCGGGTGAAGATGCGGAAGGCGTCGGCCACCATGGAGCCCACCCAGCGCATGTTGAAATCCTTAGCCCGCGGGCCGTCCTTGCCGGCGAGGCAGTCGGCCAGATAGGCCTGCATGGGCGCGGCCCAGTGGCGGACATTGGACTGGTTGACGCCGTATTCCTTGGTCTCGGCAGGAATCTCCACCGCCGCGCGGGCGAGGATGAAGGTGCCGCTCGACCGGTCATAGGCGAACACCTGCGTGCCCTCGCCCACGGTGGAGACCAGCACCGTGGACGGGCCATAGACCAGGAAGCCCGCCGCCACCTGCGCCGAGCCCTTCTGCATCAGCGCGGCGGTCGGATCGGGGAAGGTCGCGGCGTCATAGGGCAGGATGGAATAGATGGTGCCGATGGACACGTTGGTGTCGATGTTGGACGAGCCGTCCAGCGGGTCCACGGACACCACCAGCGAGCCGCCCTCGGTGACCGGAATGGCGGTCTCGCTCTCCTCGGAGCCGAGATAGGCCACCGGCGCCTGCTTCAGGGCGTCCAGGATGGTCTCCTCGGCGATCACGTCCAGTTCCTTCTGGGTGTCGCCGCCGGCATTGGCCTCGTCGCCGCGCACCTTGGCGAAATGGTCGGCCAGCGGCCCCTGCGCCACCAGGTCGGCAATGGTGATCCCCGCGCTTGCGATGCTCTTTACCGCCTCGGCCACCGCGCTCCTTTGGGAATCGCCCGCCGCCCAGGTGGCAAGATAGCTGTCGAGGGTCACCGCTTGGCTCACGTGTCTCTCCTGTTGCCGCATCAGCCGACGGCGCCCTTATGGCTCAAGGCGCGAGGCGCGTCGAGGGCGACGGAACGCAGGTCGGCTCTGCGGCACAACGCGTCGCGCCAGCTTGCCTCGCCGGGCGCGGTCGCCTTTACTGCATCGACAAGAAATTTCTTTACGGGAAAAGTTGCCGAATGAGCTGGATCATTCTGTTTCTCGCCGGCCTCCTGGAGATCGGCTGGGCCATTTCCATGAAGCATTCGGAAGGCTTCACCAAGCCGCTGGCGAGCGTCATCACGGTGGCTCTCATCGTGCTCAGCCTCATCATGCTCAACTTCGCCATCAAGACCTTGCCGGTGGGCACCGCCTATGGGGTCTGGGCGGGCATCGGCACGGTGGGCACGGCGGTGGTGGGCATCCTCGCCTATAACGAGCCGGCGACCTTGCCCCGGCTCGCCTGCATCGCCTGCATCGTGGTGGGCATTGTGGGGCTGCGCCTGCTCTCCGAGCATTGAGGGGAGGCCCCCTTAGCGGGTGCGGATGATCTCCACGCCCACGTCCCCGAACACGCCGGTAATGGGCGCGCCAGGCTTGTGAACCACCACGCGCACCTGCTCGATGGCGGGGAAATGATCGAGCAGGCGGGTGGCGATGCGCTCGGCCAGCGTCTCGATGAGATGCACGGGCTCGTCCTCCACCACGGCGCGGATATGGCCATAGACCTCCTGGTAGGAGACGGTGAGCCCCGCATCATCCGCCCAGGCGGCGGGGCGGGTGTCGAGCCACCAGTCCGCGTCCACGATGAAGCGCTGGCCCAGTTCCTGCTCGGCCTCATAGACGCCATGGCGGGCGAAGAACGGCAAGGCGCGCAGGAACACCCGGTCGCTGCGGGACGGGCCGGGCAGGGCCTGGGCGTCGGCGGCGGGCAGGTCGAGGGCGGGGGAGGAGGGCTCGATCATGATGCGTCACGCGGGCAGGAGGAAGGCATCGTCGGCGGAAACAGCGAGGCGCCCCACAGCCACCGCCGGCGCGCAATCGGCGGCGCGGATGGCGCGCGTCTCATCTTCGCAAAGAAGCGGGGCGAGGTCCAAATAGGGCCGGCCCAGCCGCTGCGCCAGGCGCGCGACAAAGCCGCGCCCCACCCCGGCACCCACCACCGGCGCCGCGGGCGGAAGGCCTGCGGCGGAGAGGACGCAGGCGAGCCCCTGCATCAGGGCGCGCATCTGCACTTCGCTCGCGGCGCAGGCCAGAGTGCGGGCTTCATCGAGATCGGCACCGAACGGCCCGCCCAGATCATACCCCACCATGCGCAGCAGGCGGCGGGCGCTGCCTTCCTCGGTCTTTTCACCGTTATCGGCGGCGGCGTGAAGGTCGGCGCCTTCGGGCAAGGCGCCGGTGAGGCGGTGGATGTCGGCGCTGGTGGCGAAATACTCGGCCATCAGCGGCACCTCCTCGCCCCGGAACGGCAAGGCGCGGGCGAGCGCCATGACCGGCGTACGGGCCAGGCCCGTATAGACCAGCTCCCGCGTCACCAGCCGCTCGGCATCCGAAAAGCCGCGCGCGGCCACGCGGCCGGCGCGCACGGGAATGATGTCCGTGGTGGTGGAGCCCATGTCGATGAGGACCGCATCGGGCATTATGCGCGCCACCGCCGCGGCCGTGGCGTGCCAGTTGGCGGAGGCGATGAAGGGCGCGGCGTCCACGGCCCCGGCAAGGGTCACGAAGCCGCGCGGCCCAGCATAGAAGCGCGTCTGCGGCCCGAGCCGCGCCGCCAGTGCGGCAGTGAGCGCCTCGACGCCCGCCTGCCGGTCCGGCCACAGATCCACCAGCTCGCCGGTCATGGTCACCGCCGACGGCAGGCCGGGCAAGGGCGGGAAGCCGGCGAGCGCCCCGTCCAGTTCGGCGAGGCCGCGCCAAAGTGCGCAGGGGGCGAGGTCCACCTCCAGGAGGGTGCCGGCAGCATCGAAGACCGCGCGCTTCAAATGCGCGCCACCCACGTCCCAGCCGAGAAGCGCCGCCTTGGTCATCTCACCCGCACCTCGACCGGCTGTGCCTTGGGCAAGTGCGGCAAGGAGGGCGGCACGCCGTCGCGGATCAGCTCCGGCAAGAAGGCGGCGGGATTGACGCCTATGGAGGCATGCAGGCCCGCATAGGCCGTCGTGACGCGCGGATTGACCTCCACCACCACCGGGCCGGTCTCGGTGAGCAGGATGTCGATGCCGATGATGCCGGACAGGCCCGGAAACGCCGCCACCACCGCTTCCGCCAGGGCCGCCAGGCGCCCGTCCACGTCGCTGACGCCGCCCACGGTGAGTCCGGTGAGGCTCAGGCGGCCATCCTTTACCGCCACATGCTGGAGGTTCGCGGCCAGCATGCGCGTTTCGTCCGGCCGGCACAGGACGGTGAGGCTGGCGGGCGTGCCGTCCAAGAATGGCTGCACCACCAGCCCCGCATCTGTTGGGAGGGGCGCGTCCGGTTCCCACACCCGCGTCTCCACTGCCCCGGCGCCTTGGTCGGGCTTGGTCAGGCGTCGGCCGGTGAGGGCGGACGGCGCCGCGGCCGGAAAGGTGGGGATGGCCGGCAGGCCGTGGGCTTTCAGGCGCGTGGCGGTTTTCAGCTTGCTGGAGGCGATGGCGATGGCCTCCGGCGTACAGCCGATGACGCGGGCGCCGCGCGCCGCCGCCATCTCCACCATGCGGCCCAGCAGCCCGTCGGTCTCGGGCGCGATGGGCCACACCACATGGCTGTCCGCGCAGACGCGCGCCCAGACCGCCCATGGGTCGTCGCCCTCGGCCACTGGCTCGGCGGGAAGCTGCGTGGGAGGTAGGCGGTCGTCCTGGACCAGGACAGGGTGAAGGCCCGGAATAGCGGTCACATCGGCAAGGATGGCATCGCGCATGAGCGTGCCTTCGGGCAACAGGTCTTCCGGCAGGGGCTTGTCCCTCAGCCCTCCGGCTGTCACGAACTCGCAGACGAACACGCGCATATCGCTTGCCTCCCGCCACCGGACACCCGCCGATGCAGATTATCCCGGTCATCGATCTGAAGGGAGGCCAAGTGGTGCACGCCCGCCGGGGCATGCGCCATCTCTACCGCCCCGTTCACTCCCGCCTCGCCGAGGGGGCGGATCCGCTTGTCCTCACAGAAGCGCTGGTGGAGCTGGGCGGGTTCCGCACCCTTTACGTGGCCGATCTCGATGCCATTGCCGGCACCGGCGACAATGGCCCCGTTCTGGCGGGGCTGCGCGCCCGCTTTCCCGCCCTGGATCTGTGGGTGGATGCCGCCGAGGCGACCGGCCCGGCCCTCGACGCCCGGCGCGCGGCCGATCTCGGCACGCCCGTTGTGGGCAGCGAATCGCTGCCCGCTGCCGCGGCACTGGCCGCCTTGGGTCAGGAGGGCTTCATCCTGTCCCTGGATCGCAACGCCGATGGCCCTCTCGGCCCGCGCGCTGTGCATGAGACGCCCGCTCTGTGGCCGTCCCGCCTCATCGCCATGACCCTCGCCCGTGTCGGGTCCGGCGAGGGGCCGGACCTTGATCGTATCGCGGATCTTCGCGCCCGCGCGCCGGCCGCGCAGGTGTTCGCCGCCGGTGGGGTGCGCGGGCGGGCGGATCTCGAGGCTTTGGTGGACGCGCGCGCGGCGGGCGTGCTGGTGGCGACAGCCCTGCACGACGGCACGCTTACGGCGACCGATCTCGCGGATTTCCGCTGACAGGCTGTCGGGGGTCCGGGGACTGTCCCAAAATTCTGTCATGGCCGGGCTTGTTCCCGCCATGACCGTTTCCAAGGGCGCCCAGAGATCGAGCGGAGATTCACCCTCACCCCTCCCGCGCCATCAGTGCGTCCGCGAGGAGGCTCGCCACGGTCAGATCGGCGCTGGTGCCGGGATTGAGGCCACGCGCCTTCAGGTCGGCATCGAAGGCGAGGAGCGTGGCGGTGCGGTCGTGCCCCGCGCGGCCTTCCAGGCCCGCGCAAATCGTCCGCGCCTCGTTTCGTACGGCCTCGGCAACCTCAGCGCCGAACTTGCGGCCGATATGGCTGTCAGGACAGGTTTGGAGAAAGGCGAGAAAGGCCGCTTGCGCCGCCTGCGCCGGATCGCCCCGATGGACCGCCGCCAGGGGCATGCCCAAGCTGAATATGTCGACGAATCCGTGGGCATATTGCCGAGCGATGAGGTCGTAATCCGCCGCCGCCGCCATAGCCGCGCGCAGCGGCACGCGGGCAGGGGTCCGCACATCCTCCTGTGCCGAGCCGAGCCCGCCGGGATTTGCCGCCGTGATGGCGCGGAAGACGGCTTGTGCATCCTCAAGGGTCAATGCCGCCAGCACCCCTTCCACCCGCGCCGGGAAGGGCCGTTCGGCGGACCCTTCCGCCGCCGCCAGCAAAGGCGCGCACAGGAGCAGGATGCCCAGATTGGTGTTGCAGCCCGCCACTGCCAGCGAGGCGGTGACCGCCCGTTCGATCCGCGCGCCCACCGGTGCGCCGGGGGCCGAAAGCGGTCCGCTGGCAGCCCGTGCCGCCGCCTCGAACTGGGCCACCTCCATGCCGTGGCCGGCGGCATGCACATGCACATTGCCGGGCTTCAGAGCCAAAAGCTCGGCCCGGCAGGCGGCCTCGAACAGGCGTGCCGCCGCCTCTGGCGCGATCATGCGGGGGCCGGGGCGCCGCACAGCAAGGCGGCGATGGGCTCGGCCATGTCCCGGCCGGTGGCGCCGCAAAGGCCGTTCCAGGCCGGCATGGAATTGACCTCCAGCACCAGGAGGCGACCGTTCCCGTCCTCGATCAGATCGACGCCCGCCACCTCCGCCCCCACCGCGCCGGCCGCCGCCTCTGCCAGTTCGGCGAGTGCTCCGGTAGCGGGCACCGGCTCGCCCTCGGCGCCCTGATGGATGTTGGTGATCCAGTCGTCATTCACCCGCCGCATGGCGGCCTGCGCGCGTCCGCCCACCACGAAGACCCGATAGTCCGCATGTGGCCCCGTGGTGCGCGTCACGAAGTCCTGGAGATAGAAGACCCCCTCCACGGTATCGGCCTCCGGCACTGCGGCGTGCGGAGAAAGCCGCTGGAGGCCGCGTCCCTGCGAGCCGAACAGGGGTTTCAGCACCGTGTCGCCCGGCGCCGCATCGATGAGCGCTTGGGCGGGGGCGCGGTCCTGAAGCGCGAAGGTGCGCGGCGTCGGCAGGCCGGCGCGGGCGATGAGGAAGGAGGTCATGGCCTTGTCCACGCACCGCTCGATGGCGCGGGCGGAATTGACCACCTTCACCCCCAGCGCCCCCAGGGCGTGGAGGACGCCGAGCCGCAGGGTGATTTCCTCCGTGGAGCCGTCGGGCACGGTGCGCACGAAGGCGGCGGCGGGCAGCCGGTCCTCGAAGCCCGGCAGGATCAGGCCGTGGGTGCTCTCGCCGATGGCGAAGCCGCAGCGGGAGAGGGGAAGAATGCGTCCCTCCCGGCCCACCTCTTCCAAGGCCGCAAGGAGCCGGCTGGTGTGCCAGTCCGGCTTTTCCGCAAACAGTGCGACCGGCGCAGGTCCCGTCATGTCAGCCGCCGAAGGAGCGCACCACGAGCGCGGGATCGAGCGCTCCGGCGGCAAAGCTGGTGCCGTGCTCCACCGCCGTGACGGTGACGCGGGCGGGGGAGAACAGCATGGGGTCGATGCGGTAGAAGTCGCAGTCGCAGGCCGCGAACGTCTCGGCGAACGGCTGGCCATAGTCCCGCGAGGTGCTGCTGGGCAGGCTTTGTGCCAATTGCCGCGCCTCGTCCTGCGGCCCGGTCACGAACAGATGCACCTGCCCGCCATAAAGGGTGGCGTCATTGGTGCGGCCCATGGCGGCGATGAAGTCCGGCGCCGGGGGCGGCACCGGCGCGCAGCCGCGCCCGTCGAGAATGCGCTCCAGCGGGAAATGCAAAGCGTGCGCCTTATGAAGCGCCACTTCCAGGACCCGCGCGGCGATCTGCACCGAGCCCGCAAGGCTCGATGTGGGCGTGAGGATGAAGGTCACCTGTCCCGCTGCCACGGCGCAGGCGCGGGCCACCTCCACCACCACTTCGGGCGACGGTACTTGGCTCGTTTCCAGCACCAGCGCCACGCTCTCCCCGGCCTCCTTGAGGCCCAGTTCCTCGAACAGCGGCTCCACCGCCGCCGTCGCGCGGCCGGGACCGGAACCCAAAGCGAAGAAGTCGCCCGCCGCCAGCTTCCAGCCGGCATATTGGCTGCCGAGGCACGCCAGCACCGGGTTGCCGGTGACGACGCTCACCAAGGTGGGGAAGGGATCGAAGACCGGGCCGGTCTCGAAGGCGACGGTGCCGAGGCCGCCGAGGCAGATTTCAGCGATGCGTCGGCCGGCTTCCAGGCCGCCGGGAGCGGCGATGCCGGCGTCGATGATGCGGGCGCCGAGCGGCCCCTCGCTCACTTTCACACGCAGCGCGCGGGCATCGGCGACGAGGGTCTCAACCAGGGCAGCGGCGCGGGTCGCCAGCAGGGGCGTGGCAGTTTCAGTCATGGGGTGCCTCACCCGCGCGCTGGCAGGCCCAGATGGGCGCGCATGGCGGCAAGGCCGTCCATGACCTTCTGCCGCGCCGTTTCCGCGGTCGGCGCCTTGGCCTTCACGGTGCAGACGGGAGCGCCGGCCGGGATGACGGTGCCGGCGGCGGTGCGGTCGCAGGCGCCCTCCGGCCAGTCGCCGGGCGGGATCATGACGGTTTCATCCGCATAGAGCACGGCCGCCGCCACCGCCTCGGCGGGGGGCGGCAGGCTTTTGGGCAGCTTGCCGCCGCACGCGGTCAGGTGCAGCGCCAGGAGCGGGGGCAGCGGGTCCACATCGAAAATGTCGAGGCTGGCGCCGGGGCGGGGATTGATCTCGATGAGCCACCAGCCGTCAGTCCCCACCAGCAGGTCCACGGAGACGAGCCCCACCAGGCCGCAGGCGGTGACCGCGGTCACGGCGGCGCGGTGGATGGCGTCCTCGAAGCGGGCGGGCAGGGCTGCCGGGCCGACGGCGCCGCCGAAGCGGAAGGGATGGGCCTCGTCCCCGTCCGTCCATTGGCGGGAGGCGCCCACCACCAGGGCCTCACGGCCGGAAGAGAGAAGGAGCAGCGAGTGCGGCTCGCCCGTCACCTCCTCCTGGAGATAGCAGCCCGGCGCGGGCGGGGAGAGATCGCCCGCCGCCCGGCGGCGGATATGACCGCCGCCAGCGCCGCCGATCTTCTTTTCCAGCAGGGGCGCCGCGGCGAGCGCGCCTTCGGGGGCGGCAAGGCTTACACGCGGGAAGGGGATCTTCAGGTGCCCGCACAGGGCCGCCATGGCCAGCGGGTCCTTCATCACCCGCACCGTGTCGGCCATGTTGCCGAGGATGGGATTGCGGGCGCCGATGCGGGTCATCAGCCCCGGATCATCCTCGAAGCCGCCACCCAGCACCACCGGCAGGCCGGGCGGGGAGAGGGAGGTGAGCGCCTGGATCAGATCGTCGCCATCGAAGGCGAATCCGTCTTTCTTGTGCACGCGCACGCAGCGCGCCGCCTTGGAGCAGGTGTCGAGGTCGGCGAACAAATCGAGGGCAAGGGCCGAGAAGCCCGCGCGCGCCGCGCTGGTGGCCAGCGGGCGGGCGGACAGGGCAATGACGGCAAGATCCATGGGCTACACCGTAAGCTCGCGGGCAAGGGCGAAGGCCTCGTCGAGGCCGATGAAGAGCGCATGCTCGGTCTCCCGCATGCGCTTCAGTAGCAGGTGCTGCACCTGGTATTTCAACTGGCCAATGGCAAGCGCGCCGATGCCCACCCCATGGGGCAAGGGCGCCGCCGCGTCATGGGCGCCGATGCCCGCAATGCCCGCGGGGGGCACCGCGTTGACGTCGGCAGCCACCTTCAGCCGCGTGGCGGCGGAGAGATGTTCGGCGTTCAGGATCTCCACCCCGGCCTTGCCGGCGGCGAGGATCACGTCCGCCTGCGGCACCAGGGCGAATTTCTGGGCCTCGTCCGCCCCCTCGGCGCAGGCGAGGGTGACGCCGAAGCGCCTGGCATAGTCCTGCGCCTTCAGTTCCACCGCGCCGAGGCCGCGATGGCTGACCAGCGTCACGTTCGCCCCATTGCGGGCTGCGATGATGGCGGCGACCCCGCCCACCACGCCCGTGGCCCCATAGACCTGCACCGCCGCGCCCTTCAGCCCCTCGGGCCGGGTGGCTTTGAGGGCCTGTTCCACCCGCGCGATCATAGCGGCGGCGGTGGTGAAGGACCCGGCGGGGTCCGGGAAGATGGAAATCTCGAAGGGCGGGAAGATGGACTGGCGGGCGATCTCCGCCATGTCCAGGGCAAGCCCCGCATCCTTGCCACCGATGAAAAGCCCCGTGCGGGCAGCGGCGGCGGGGGCGCGGGAGAACATCATGTCCTGCACCAGGTCCCGCACCTCATCCAGCGCCACGCGGGAATAGGGGGCGAGGTGCACATAGCCGGCATCTGCCGCCATGTTCACGTCAAAGGGACTCACATGGGGAAGCGGTGAGATCAGGTGGAGGATGGGGGCGGCGTCCGCCATGGCCGTTCGGCTCCGTGCTCGGGGAAACAACGGGACAGCGGGTGGCGAAGCAGGGCGCCGGACGGCGGAACGCAGGTGCGTTCCTAAAGGTCCACCACCTCTGCGCCGCGGTTGTTTCCCCGCACGCAATCAAAACCCAGATTGGCTTTTTCAGCATAACGGCTGCGCAACCGGGATGAAAGCGCTTCGGCCTCATCCGGGCTTCCCAGAATGGCAAAACCGGTGGGGCCCCAGGAACTCTGGCCAATGCCAGCAACGCCTTGGGTGGCAAGGAATTCCATCACCTCGGTCACATCCGGGCTGGAATAACGCCCGCCGCCCTGGGCCGCGGCATAATGGTCGCCCAGATGCCGCTGGATCTCGCCCACCGCCGCGCCGAATCCCTCCGCATGGCCTTCCGCTAGGGATGGCAGCGCGCGCATGAGGGCGAGGTGGCACAGATGGGCGGCGAGCGTCTCCGGGAAGGGCGGCAGGCGGCCCATGGCGTGCGTCTCCGCCTCACCGGAAAGGCCGGCGCGGGCGGTGTCGGTGACGAGCAGGATGCGCCAGTCCTGCGGCACCGGCAGGCGGGCAATGACCGGGGGCGGGGCATCCGCGTCGCCGGCAAGCGCCTTTCCGCCGTCGAGAACCACGCCACCCGCCATGAAGGCGGCAAGGCCGATGGCCGAGCGCTGGCCGCGCCCCAGCGCGCCGGCAAGGGCGCGCGGATCGTCTGGTCGTCCTGCGAGCCGGCTCATGCCGGCGGCCACCGCCAGCGCCAACTGGGTGCCAGAGCCCAGGCCATTATGGGTCGGGAGGGCGGTTTCCACGGTAATGGCCAGGGGCTGACGGCCGCCGGCGGCGGCGCGCACCGCGTCGCGGGCGCGCCCGGCCCGTGCGCTATCGGGGCCCGCGAGGCTGTCCATCTCGGCAGGCGCGAGATGGACGGTGGTGACGGGGCGCTCCAGGGTCAGACCGAGAGAGCCGAAGCGCCGGCCGAGACTGCCGCCAAGATCGAGGAAGCCGAGATGCAGTCGGGCCGGGGCGGTGACACGCACAGCGCCCGGAACTGCGCTCGCGGGGCCGTCCGGGCCCTGCGTGCTGCCCCCGATCACTGGGCCAGCGCCGCCTTCAGCTTCTCGGCATGCTCCGCCAGAACGGCCATGTCTTCCTTGATGCTGGCGGCCGGCTTCATGGGCACGCCCTCATGGCGGGGAATCACGTGCACATGCAGGTGGAACACCACCTGTCCGCCAGCGCTCTCGTTGAACTGCTGGACGGTCACGCCATCGGCGGCGAATGCCGCCTTGCCGGCGCGGGCGACCTTCTGGGCGACCTTGGCCACATAAGCGAGGTCCTCGGGGTCGATGTCCAGGATGTTGCGGGCGGGCGCCTTGGGGATGACCAGCGTGTGGCCGGGAGCGCGGGGCATGATGTCGAGGAAGGCATAGGCCTTCTCGTCCTCATAGACCTTGAAGGCCGGCAGTTCGCCCCGCAGGATCTTGGCGAAGATGTTGTTGGGATCGTAGGCGGGCGCGTCGCTCATCGGGGGCCTCCGGCGATTGCTTTGGCTTTCGCATCGCAGGCGTGGGGCGAAGGGTCAAGCCCCCGCGCGGCCAGGCACCGGGGGGGCCGGCGTGCAGACGCCCGGAGCACATGGGTCCGGGCGCTGCGGCAAAGGGCGCGCCAGCGCGCCCGAATGGGTTTGCCGAAGGCGCGTCAGCGCGCCTTGTAGGTGCTGTGGCAGGTGCGGCAGGTCTGGGCGACGGCGGAGAAGGCGCTCTTGAAGCCGTCGGCGGTGCCGATATTGGGCGCGCCCGCTGCCACAGCCTTGTTGAAGGCAGCCAGCTCGGCGTCGAAGCCGGCGCGGTTGCTCCAAACGGCCGGCAGGGCCTTGGTGTCGCCCTTGTCGGAACCTTCGGGGAAGAGCGAGCCGAACTTGGCGCCGCCCTCGGTATAGGTCTTGAAGATGGCGGCGGCCTTGGCGGCGTCGAAGGGCGCCTCGCCCTTCAGCATCGCCGCGCCGGCGCCGGTCTGCTCGCCGATCTGCTTCATGATCGCCTGCCGCTCCTTGATGGGATCGGACTGGGCGCCGGCGGTCGCGGCTACGAAAGGCAGGACCAGGGCAGCAAGGAGAAGTGGGCGCATCGGGTGCTCCGTGTCGGACATGACGATGCGTTATATGGAATTCTTCCATGCTGCGGCCAGGGCCGAGCTGTCACGCTCGCGCGAGCAGGAGCGGGGGAAGGCCGGTTTTCCCCTCACTGTGTTGTTTGCGCCGCAGCAATCGCCTCCCGCACTGCGAGCGGGGTGGCGGGCATGTCCAGATGCGCAATTCCACAGGCGCGATGGAGCGCATCCACCACCGCATTCATCACCGCTGGGCAGGCGCCGATGGTGCCGGCCTCGCCCGCGCCCTTCACGCCGAGCGGATTGGTGGTGCAGGGCACGTTGCGGGTCTCGAAATGGATGGGCGGAATGTCCTGCGCGCGGGGTAGGGCATAGTCCATGAAGGAGGCGGTCAGCAGTTGGCCCTCGCTGTCGAAGACGGTGCGCTCCAGCAGCGCCTGGCCGAGGCCCTGAGCGATGCCGCCCTGCACCTGGCCTTCCAGCAAGGTCGGCGTTACCACGGCGCCGAAATCATCCACCACCGTATAGGAGACCACGCGCACCTCGCCGGTGAGCGGGTCGATCTCCACCTCGCAGGCATGGGTGCCGTTGGGATAGGTGGCTTCCGGCGGGGCGAAGGCATCCTGGGCGGCGATGGTGCCCTCATTGGCTTCCGGCAGCGCGGCGAGGGCGGAAAAGTCCAGGCGCCGGTCGGTGCCCGCCACTTCCACGCCGCCATCCACCAGCTCAATGTCGCCGGGATCGGCCTCAAGCGCGTCGGCGCCCAGCTCCCGCAGCTTCTGGGCGAGGCGCCGGGCGGCGCCCGCCACCGCCGCGCCGCCCACCGGAATGGAGCGCGAGCCGCCGGTGCCGTGGCCTTCCGCGGTGTCGTCGGTGTCGCCTTGGAGCACCCGCACCCGGTCCAGCGGCACCTTCAGATGGGCGGCGGCCAGATGCGCATAGGCGGTCTTGTGGCCCTGGCCGGACGATTGGGAGCCGATGCGCAAGGTGAAGGCGCCATCCTTGTCGAGGCGCAGGAAAGCGGGCTCGGGCAGGCCGCCGCCGCAGGCCTCGATATAGGTGGCAAAGCCGAAGCCGCGCAGCAGACCGCGTGCCTTGGACGCCTCCGCGCGGGCGGCAAAGCCGGCATGGTCGGCGCGCTCCAGGGCGCGGGTCATGTGGCCGTCGAACTCGCCGCTGTCGTAGAGGCGACCGGTGGCGGTGGCATAGGGCATGGCGGACGGAGCGATGAAGTTGCGCCGCCGCAATTCCTCTGGCGGCAGACCGATCTGGCGGGCGGCGGCATCCACGAGGCGCTCGATCACATAGGCGGCTTCCGGCCGGCCGGCACCGCGATAGGCGTCCACGGGCACGGTGTGGGTGTAGATGCCGCGAATGCGGGCGAACACCGCCTTGATGTCATAGACCCCCGGCAGCATGCGGGCGCCGCCCACCGGCACGAAGGGGCCGTAATAGGCCAGATACGCGCCCATATTGGCAGATGTCTCCACCCGCAGCGCCAGGAAGCGGCCGTCCGCGTCGAGCGCCAGTTCCGCCTCGGTGATGTTGTCGCGGCCCTGGGTGTCGGCCTGGAAATGTTCGCTGCGGTCGCCGATCCAGGCGAGCGGCGCGTTCAGCCGGCGGGCGGCCAGCGCCGCCAGGGGATATTCGGGAAACGGGAACATCTTGGTGCCGAAGCCGCCGCCCACGTCGGGGGTGACGACGCGCAGGTCCTCGCGTGGCCATTTCAGGATCTTGTCGGCCACCGCATTGCGCAGGAGATGGCTGCCCTGGCTGCCCAGCGTGAGGCGGACCCGCCCGCTCTCCTCCACCTCGGCGAGGACGCCGCGGGTCTCCATGTAATTGGTGATGACGCGGTTATTGACGAGGCGCAGCCGAACCACATGGGCGGCCTCGGCAAAGGCGGCATTGGTTGCCGCCTCATCGCCGATCTCGCTGGTGAAGGCCACATTGCCTGGCCGCTGCGGCCAGACCTGCGGCGCATCCGCCGTGGTGGCCTGGTCGAGGTCCGCGATGGCGGGCAGGGGGTCCCAGGAAATCTCCAGCGCCTCGCCGGCATCGCGGGCGGCGTCCGCCGTATCGGCAACAATGAAGGCGAGGGGCTCGCCCACATGGCGCACCACCTCCTTGGCGAGGATGGGGTGATCGGGCTTCCAGAGGCGGGCCTCGCCCACGATGGCGATGACCGCCGCCACCGGCAAGCTGCCGCAATCGGCCACGTCATCGCCGGTGAGAACGAGGCGCACGCCCGGCATGGCCTCCACCGCCTCGCGTCCGCTGATCTCGAACCGGGCGTGGGCATAAGGCGAGCGCACCACATAAGCGAAGGCGGCATTCGCCTTGGCGGCGGCGTCCGCCACGAAGTGGCCGGCCCCGGTCAGAAGGGCGGGGTCCTCGAGCCGGGTATAGGGCTGGCCATGTCCGAACTTCATGGACGTCATGGGGTCACTCCGGCTAGGGCGCGATCTGCTCAGATAGCAACAATCTGAGCGGTGAATCGCCCGCGCTTACTTTGAAAAGAGACGGATTCACCGACCGAACGGGATCGCATGACGATCCGGTGCGGTCGGATCCGGCTCTAAGGGGACGGCGCCCGCGCCGCTCGCCCCCGGCGGTGCACGTTCGACCTGTTCCAGATTTGGCGTGCGCGGCGCCCCAAAGCAATACGGGCGCGCGAATGAAGTGCGCCCGAGCCATGTCCTCAGCGGCTGGCGACCATGGCCGCCACCGCGTTCCCCACCTCTTCCAGCAAGGCGGCGTCGCGGGCGCGCACGACAAGGTTGGTGTTGGGGCGGCCGTTTTCGTCCAGGAAGGGATAGGAGCCGATGATCGCCTTGGGATAGCGCTTGGCGATCTCGCCGAGGGGGGCTGCGATGTCGCCTTCCTTGGCATTGGCCTGCACCGTGCGAGAGAGCATGGGCGCGCCCTTGCGCAACTCGGGGATGATGGCTTCCAGCATGGCGTGCATGATGCGCGGCACGCCCGCCATCACATAGACATTGCCGAGGCGAAAGCCCGGCGCCTTGGAGACGGAATTGACCACCAGGTCCGCCCCGTCGGGAATGCGGGCCATGCGCAGGCGGGCCTCGTTGAGGTCCTTCTCGGCAATATATTCCAGCAGCATGGCGCGGGCGCGCGGATCCACGTCGATGGAAACGCCGAATGCTTTCGCGATGGCGTCCGCGGTAATGTCGTCATGGGTCGGGCCGATGCCGCCGGTGGTGAAGACATAGTCATAGCGCCCGCGCAGGGCGTTCACGGCGGCGACGATTTCCGGCTCCTCGTCGGGCACGACGCGGACCTCCTTCAGGTCCACGCCCACCTCAGTGAGGCGTTCGGCCACATGGCCGATATTCTTGTCCTTGGTGCGGCCCGAAAGGATCTCGTCGCCGATCACCAACAGCGCGGCGGTGACCGGTTCCTTGTCTTCTGCCGCCTTCATGACCCGACCTCCTGCTTGGTACAAAAGCACCGAAGGCGCCTTTGCCCACGTTTTGACCACCCTATGCCCCGTCTTTCCCCTGACACCTCCCTTGCGGGTGCCGGGTCTTCCTTGGCACGATGTTTGTACATAGGGTGGAATCAAGCGGAGTGGCAGTCCAAATGCGGCGTACTTTCGACGAGATGTCCAGCGACGACGGCGTTGTCCGTCCGGCCTATGACACGCTCAGCAAATGGCTGAGCACCGTCCCCCATGACGTGCTGAACCAGCGCCGCAAGGAGGCCGAATACATCTTTCGTCGAATAGGGATTACCTTCGCCGTCTATGGCGAGCAGAATTCCCAGGAACGGCTGATCCCGTTCGACATCGTCCCGCGCATCATCACCCATGATGAGTGGACCGGCCTTGCCAAGGGGCTGGAGCAGCGCACCAAGGCGCTGAACCTTTACATCAATGACGTCTACGGCAAGCGCGACGTGCTGCGCGCCGGCATCATCCCGGAGGATCTGGTCTACCAGAACCCCGCCTTCCGGCCGGAGATGAACGGGCAGAAGGTGCCCCACGACATCTATGTGCACATTGCCGGCATCGACATCGTGCGCACCGATCCCTCCACCTTCTATGTGCTGGAGGACAACGCCCGCACCCCATCCGGCGTGTCCTATATGCTGGAGAACCGGGAGATCATGCTGCGGCTGTTCCCCGAATTGTTCTCAATGCACAAGGTGGCCCCGGTCGACAAATATGCCGACGACCTGCTGGCCACCCTGCGTTCGCTGGCGCCGCACCGCAGCCATGAGCCGAACGTGGCGATCCTGACCCCTGGCATCTACAATTCCGCGTATTACGAGCACTCCTTCCTGGCCGACAAATTGGGCGTCGACCTGGTGGAGGGACGCGACCTCTTCGTGAAGGACAATGTGGTGTACATGCGCACCACCGAGGGTCCCAAGCGCGTGGACGTGATCTATCGCCGCCTCGACGACGACTTCCTGGATCCGCTCGCCTTCCGCCCCGACAGCGTGCTGGGCGTGCCCGGCCTGATGAGCGCCTACCATGCCGGCAACGTGACCCTGACCAATGCGGTGGGCACCGGGGTGGCGGACGACAAGGCCGTCTACAGCTACATGCCGGACATCATCCGCTTCTATCTGGGCGAGGAACCCATCCTGCCCAACGTGCCCACCTGGCGCTGCCGCGAGCCGGACCATCTGAAATATGTGCTCGACCACCTGCCCGAGCTGGTGGTCAAGGAAGTGCACGGGTCCGGCGGCTACGGCATGTTGGTGGGGCCGAAGGCGGACAAGGCGCAGATCGAGGTCTTCCGCAACAAGCTCAAGCACGACCCGGCCAATTTCATCGCCCAGCCGACGCTTGCGCTGTCCACCTGCCCGACGCTGGTGGAAGAGGGCGTCGCGCCCCGCCACGTGGATTTGCGGCCCTTCATCCTCACCGGCAGCGACAAGGTGCGCATCGTGCCGGGCGGGCTGACCCGCGTCGCCATGAAGGAAGGCTCCCTGGTGGTGAATTCCAGCCAGGGCGGCGGAACCAAGGACACCTGGGTGCTCGATGTCTGATCGGGCTTCCCAAATCTGACCCTCACCGAGGACGCGCCAACGCGCGGCGCCCCGAAGCGCCGCCTCCCGTCACCTTCCAGATGGTGCCACCATGCTCTCCCGCACCGCAGACAACATCTACTGGCTGACCCGCTACGTGGAGCGCGCCGACTGCCTCGCGCGCATCCTCGACGTGGCGCAGCGCCTGTCCTATCAGCCCGTCTCCTATGGCGGCTCCACCAATGAATGGGGCTCGGCCATCCTCACCGCCGGCTGCTCCGAGCTGTTCGTGGCCAAGCATGGCGCGCTGGAGGAGGCGACCGAGGATGCGGTGGTCTCCTTCCTCGCCTTCGATGCGGAGAACCCCGCCTCCATCCGCAATTGCGTGGAAATGGCCCGCACCAATGCGCGCTCGGTGCGCACGGCGCTCACATCCGACATGTGGGACGCCATCAACGGCGCCTGGATCGAGCTGCGCGCCTTCCCCGACAAGGCGCTGAGCCGGGAGGAACTGACGCGCTTCCTCGCCTTCGTGAAGGAGGCGACCCTGCGCTTCGATGGCGCCATGTACCGGTCCATGCTGCGCAACGATGCCTATTGGTTCGCGCGCACCGGCACCCATGTGGAGCGCGCCGACAACACGGCCCGCATCCTCGACGTGAAGTATCATGTGCTGCTGCCCGAGAAGGAGCGGGTGGGCGGGCCGCTGGATTATTTCCAGTGGGCCTCGATCCTGCGCTCCGTGTCGGCGCTCACCGCCTTCCACTGGGTCTATCGCGACAGCGTGAAGCCCTGGCTGGTGGCGGACCTGTTGATCCTGAACCGCGCCATGCCGCGCTCGCTGGCCTCCTGCTACGAGAATCTCACCCGCTCGCTGGACGACATTGCCGGCGCCTATGGCCGGCAGGGCCCGGCCCAGCGGCTCGCCCGCGCGACCCAGGCCAAGCTCACCAATCACAGCATCGACGATGTGTTCCAAACCGGCTTGCATGAATTCATTTCCGAGTTCATTTCAGAGAACAATCGGCTCGGCGCAGCCATCAATGAACAATATCTGACCTGAGCGCGGCAGGATCTGCCGCGCCAGTTTCCGAGGGGTCACATGCGTATTCGGATCCGGCACGAGGTTCGTCACCGGCTCGAACCCAATCTGCGCACCGCGACCGCGACCATTCGCGTTACGCCCCGCAACCATGTGGGCCAGCACATCCTGCGCTGGTCCCTGGACATCGTGCCCGACTGCCGCATCTATCCCCAGGAGGATGCGTTCGGGAACCTGACCCATACCTTCTCCCTGGAAGGACCGGGCGAGCACATCACGCTGCTCGCCGAGGGCGAGGTGGAGACGCAGGACACCAGCGGCATCGTGCGTGGAACGGTGGAGCGTTTCCCGGCCTCCTTCTTCCGCCGCCAGACCGACCTCACCACGCCCTCGGAGGACCTTACCGCCCTGGCGGAGGAGGTGACGAAGACCGGTGAGGACGATCTCGGCCGCATGCACGCCCTCATGGCTCTCATCGCCGAGCGCTTCGATGAGGTGGAGGGCGAGGGGGCCGTGCCCGCCGCCGCCGATGTGGCGGAGAAGCTGGTGGGGACGAGCGCGGGCCTCAGCCAGGTCTTCACCTGCGTGGCGCGCCTTGTCGGCGTGCCGGCCCGCCAGGTGTCCGGCTATGCAGCGGAGGAAGGCACCATGGGCGCGGCGCGGCAGTGGGCCGAGGCCTATCTGCCAAAGATCGGATGGGTGGGCTTCGACAGTGGCCGCTGCCTGTGCGCCACGGATGCCTATGTGCGCCTTGCGGTCGGCCTGGACAGCCTTGGCGTCGCCCCCATTCGCGCGCTTGGGGCGACCACGGTGGTCGAGGTGAAAGCCAAGGATACGACCCTCCCGACCCGTGGCAGCCAGAACCAGTCGCAAGGCTGAGCTGCCAACCTATCGGGGCGATGGGGGCTTGCGCGCCCTCGCGGTTGAGGCATCCCGGGGGGGCGCCCGGCAGTCCCTGCCACCGGCGCTTTCCGCCCATCCCCGGCTTGGCACTCCCCGTGTGGAGGGGCGAAAGCAGGGCGCGGCCGACGCTGAAAGAACATTCCGTTCTTGCGCGATCAGTATACCCAGCTTATTGGCGACGGTCATGTTCGGACGAACCGGAACCGGCTTCGCTTGAACATGAACCGCGCTTCCCGGCGAGGAGGGCGTGGCTACCGCGCTGTTGAGCGCGCGCGGCAGGGTCACATGCTCCATCCCATCAGCGAGAGCCATGCAGCCTTCGGCGGGACTCCCCAACCTGTTCGTGCTTGGCGCCGGCAAGAGCGGCACCACGACGCTTCATCAGCTTTTGGGCCGGCATCCTGACATCCATGTCTGCGATCCAAAGGAGCCGAGTTTCTTTTGCAGCCATTTCCAGGTTGTTCGGGATCCCGTTTCCTATTTCCGGTTGTTTGCCTCCGACCGCCGGTATCGCGTTGATGCCTCGCATGTCTATTTTTCCAACCCGGAGACCGCTCCCGTCCTGCGGGCGCTTTTCCCAGAGGCGAAAGTCCTTCTGATCTTGCGCCATCCGAAGGCGCGAGCCCATTCCCTCTACCGGCACATGCGCTTGTCCATGCATGATGATGGACGCCCCCTAGAACTGGCCGAGACCTTCTACGAAGCCCTGCGGCTTGAGGACGAGCGGTTTCACTCGCCAGATTTCATGCGCAATTGCCGTCAGTATTTCTGGAATTTCATGTATATCCGTTCGTCATTCTATGACGAACAGCTCACGAGATACCTGGGTCTTTTCACACGCGAGCAGTTCCTCATCATGACGTTGGCCGAGCTTATCAGCAGGCCGCAACAGAAAATCGCCGAGATCGCGGCTTTCCTGGAGGTGGAGCCCTCTGGATTTGGAGAGAGCGTTCCCGTGGTCAATGCGGCCCCGGCCTATGAGGGCTTCGACCAGATGTGCGACGCCTTCATGGGCGATCGGTTTGGCGATCTCACCCGCCGCGTGGACGCCCTCGTGGGGCGGGCGATGGACTGGTCTGTGTGAGGCGGCTTCGGGATGTTCCCTTGCTGCCCTGAAATGGCTAAGGTCCCGCTGGGTCGCGCGCCGTTTCATGTTCCCCCGTCGAGCCGCGCCCCAGGGCTGGAGGCTGCGTCTGGCCCGGGAAGAGGCGCGCCCAACACCACAACAGCGGATGGACCCTTGACCCAGGAAGACGATCTCGCACGGGTGAAGAACCGCGTCTGGTTCTATGAATTCGATCTGCCCGATGGAACCGTGACGGTGACGGATGTCCCCGCCCATGTGCGTCCCATCCATGGGTCGAGACGAGACAAGCTGCGGCAGGTGCTCGAACGCCATGTTCCCGACGCGCGCGATCTGGTGGCCTATGATTTCGCGTCCCACGAGGGCTATTACAGCCTTGAGCTGGCCCGTCATTTCCGGGCGGTGCGCGGCTATGAGATCCGGCGGGACAGCCTGGAGGCGGCGCAGCTCGTCACCAATCTCCTGCAGGTCTCAAACGTCGAGTATCTCCAGGCCGACCTTCAAACCATGGCCTATGATCCGTCCCAGACAGCCGACTTCCTGCTGCTTTATGGCCTGATCTACCATCTGGAAAATCCAGTCCACACCCTGCGGCTGGCCAGCCAGATGACCCGCAAACACATCCTGATCGAGACCCAGGTCTTCCCTTATGACCTAACAGGACTGATTGAAGACGGCTTCTTCACCAACCAGCGCCGCATTGAGGGCGTGTTTGGCGTTGCACCCGATTATTCCTGGGGCCGGGAAGGCGGGTCCACGGACCTTGCCCTCGTTCCGTCCCTGAACGCGCTGCTGTTCCTGATGCGGGGCTTCGGCTTCACCACGATCGAGGTGCTGCCGCGCGAGCCGGGCGACTATGAGCAGTTCGCGCGTGGAACACGCGTGGTGGTGTACGGCCGAAAAGACGCGTGAAGGGGAGGCGACAGGTCGCCTTATCCCAGTTGGGAGATGCTCCACACCAGTGCGGCCGACACGGCAAGGAGCGCCAGCGCCAGCAAGGCCGGGCGCATGCGGGGGGCGGGTTCGGTGGCGGGGAGCGTCTTGAAGCCCGTCACCATGGGCCGCACCAGATCCTGGCCCTTGAAGGCCGCATAGGCCAGCACCGCCGCCACATGGAGTGCGGCCGCCAGCACGATCAGGTTGAAGTTGAAGGCGTGCCACCCGGTGAGCGTATCCGACAGGCCGCCGACGAAATGGGCGAGCGGGCCTTCGGTGAAGACGCCGTCATTGGAAAACAGGCCGGTGCCGGTCTGCACCAGCAGCAGCGCCAGCAGCACCAGAACCATGAGCCCGCCGGCCGCATTGTGACCCACTTCCCGGTCGGGGTCGCGGCGCAGGAAATGGGAGAGGTGCCCGAGCGCCGCCCCTGGCCCCTTCACGAATCGCGAGAAGCGCGCGGTGTCGCTGCCAAAAAGGCCCCACAGGATGCGAAACAGCACCAAGGTGAGGATGGTGTAACCGCAGCGGAAGTGCCAGTCGATGAGGCCCAGCTCGGCGGTGAAATAGGCGGCGGTGATGAGCCCCACCAGCGACCAGTGGAACAGGCGCGTGGGCAGGTCCCACACTTTGGTGCGCTGCAGCGGCTGATGCATGGCGGTGTCCTCTTGGGGTGCGTGAGCTCGGCCTTATGTCAGGGCATAACCTGACGGCAAGGAATAAGGCCGTGATTTGGCAGCGACCGGCGCTGAGGTGCCGGCTCGCAGGGGCGGCATGCCATTGTTGCATGACACAAATTTAAGGGAAGCGGGTATAGGACGAAGGGCGCCGCGGGACGTCTTCCGCCGGCCCAGACAGATCCAGACATGCGCCCCTCCCTCGGCATTTTCCTGCAGCTTTGCGCGACGCTCGCGTTCGCCATCATGTCCACGCTCGTGCGCGGTGTCGCCGACGAGGTGTCCAGCGGCCTCGTGGTGTTCGCTCGTTCCATGATCGGCCTGGTGCCGCTCCTCATCTGGCTCGGTGCGCGCGGGGAATTGCGGGGGGCGTTCGCCACCACCCATTTCGGTGGCCATGTGGTGCGTGGTCTCGTGGGAGTCTCCTCCATGTGGGCGGGCTTTGCCGCCCTCGCTTATATCCCCCTCGCCGAGGCCATCGCCTTTACCTATGTGACGCCGCTCGTCACCGTGGTGCTCGCCGCCCTGATCCTGTCCGAGCGGGTGCCGGCCTATCGCTGGCTGGCGGTGGGCATCGGCTTCGTCGGCATCATCACCATGCTCACCCCCATCTTCTCCATGCACGGCATGAAGGCGGAGGGGGCGGCCGTCGGCGTGGGCTTGGCCTTGTTCGGCGCCATCGGCGCGGGCTTTGCGGTGACACAGGTGCGCCGCCTGACCCAGACCGAGACCACCGGCTCCATCGTCTTCTATTTCTCCATCGTGGCCGCGGCGGCGAGCCTCGTCACCGTCCCGCAGTGGTCGCTGCCGTCCTGGCATGCGGCGCTCGTGCTGGTGGGGGTCGGGATTTCCGGCGGCGTCGGGCAGATCCTGCTCACCGCCGCCAATCGCTATGCCCCCGCTTCCGTGGTGGCACCGTTCAACTA
Organism: Aquabacter sp. L1I39; assembly: GCF_017742835.1. Classification (GTDB taxonomy): domain Bacteria; phylum Pseudomonadota; class Alphaproteobacteria; order Rhizobiales; family Xanthobacteraceae; genus L1I39. The sequence goes on along the minus strand of NZ_CP072392.1, from coordinate 5,246,529 downwards.
TGCCACCTTGCTGTGGGCGGTGGCCTTCGGCGCCATGTTCTTCCGGGAATGGCCCCATTGGCTGGTCTTCTGCGGCGCGGCGCTGGTGGTCGCGGCCGGCGCTGGCGTCGCCTGGCGCGAAGGGCGCGTCGCTCACCGGTCCCGAACCCTTCCGTGATCTATCCCTGACGGGGCTCCAGGCATGACGGACGACGCTTCGGTCTCCCCGCTCTCCACGGCACCGGGGCCGAGCGTTCCGGACCTGTTCCTGACTTTCCTGCGCATTGCCTTGTCCGGCTTCGGCGGCGCCTTGCCTTTCGCCCGCCGCGAACTGGTGGAGCGCAAGGGCTGGCTGGACGCGCGGGAGTTCAACGACCTCCTGTCCATCTGCCAGCTCATGCCGGGGCCCAACATCGTCAACATGTCCTTCTGCATGGGGGCGCGGTTCGCCGGCTTTCTCGGCGCGGCGGCGGCGTTTGGCGGGCTGATCCTGGCGCCTTGCGTCATCGGCATCACCATCACCGCCATCTATCTGCGCTACGGGCAGGTGCCGGAAGTCTCGGGCATCCTGCGCGGCATCTCGGCGGCCGCCATCGGGCTGTTCCTGGCGCTGGGGCTGAAGATGGCCTTTGCCGAGCGGCGCAGCCCTCACATGCTGGTCTTCGCGGCCCTCGCCTTCGCCGGCGCCGGGCTTATGGGCTATCCGCTGCCCTTCGTCATCCTGGCCCTGGCGCCCTTTTCCATCGCGGCGGCGTGGCGGTGGTCCAAATGACCGGGCGCGATCCGCTCTTCGACCTCACCGCCCATATGTTCATGCTGTCGTTCCTGGCCATTGGCGGGGCGAACGCGGTGATCCCGGAACTCCACCGCATGGCGGTCGAGTCCTATGGCTGGATGGGCGACACCACCTTTGCGGACCTCTTCGCCATCGCCCAGGTGACGCCGGGCCCCAATGTGCTGCTGGTGACGCTGATCGGCTGGTATGTGGCCGGCGTGCCCGGCGCCATCGCGTCCACCCTGGTCATGTGCGTGCCCTCTGGCGCTGCGGCCTATGCCATGTCTCGGCTCTCCAACCGCTACAAGACCGCCAGGCCCCGCATCGCCATCCAGCGCGGGCTGGCGGCGCTGACCATCGGCATCGTGCTGGCGAGCGCCTATATCCTGATGGGCGTCGCCGACACCCATGCGCTGGCCTATGGGGTGACGGCGCTGGCCGCCATCGGCTCCCTCACCACCCGCCTCAACCCCATCTGGCTGATCGGGGTTGGCGCGCTCGCGGGGGCGTTCGGGCTGGTCTGAGGGGCTTAGAGCATGCGCCGATCGGCCTGCACCGCAGGCTGATCGGATCACGCATTCTCTCTCAATGAGTGAGAGGGCGATTCACCGATCAGATTGATTCCATCTGATCGGATCGCGCTCTAGTAGCCCAGCATCTTGAGCGCGGCGGCGCCAGGCGCCAGCATGGCGAAGGCCCAGACGGCGGCGCTTGAGACGTTGGCCGCCTGGAACGGCACTTGCCCCATGGCCATGATGCCGGCCACCAGCGGCACGATGGCCCGCAGCGGCCCGAAGAAACGCCCGATAAACACACCCCAGACGCCATAGCGGGTGAAGAAATCCTCCGCCCGCACCACCAGATCGGGTCGGCGGCTGAGCGGCCAGAGCGTCTTCGCGTGCGCCTTGTAGTGGAAGCCCAGCCAATAGGAGAGCGCATCCCCCAGCACCGCGCCGGCGACCGCCGCGCCCCAGATGGGCCAGAAGGGCAGGCCGCTCGCCTCGATCAAGGCGCCGATGCCCAGCAAGAGAGCCGTGGCGGGAATGAAGATGGAGACGAGGGCCAGGGATTCCCCGAAGGCCAATCCGAAAACCAGGATGGGTGCCCAACCTTGATGCTCACGCACGAAATCCAAAACCGGGGTGACATAGGATTGCAGATCGAACATGGCTCCTCCGCCCGCCTATGTCGTGAAGGCAGGGCATTTCTTCAAGTGGCCGGCCTTTCACGCCGCAGACATGGTTGAGAGCCCGTTGATCCGCGGATGTGCCTTGAAATGACCATGGATCTGCGCCATATGAGCGTCGCAGCAATCAGGCGACGCCCGCACAATCAGGGCGCGGGTTGCTCTCGGGCCGCGTAGCGGAAGTGAGCTGATGGCCGGCACTGCCGGTGTCACAGGCTTTTGCCCGATTTCGACCAGATGTTTTGCGACAGCCCAGGCCACGCGGGGTGTCATCGACCCTCGCGAACGCGCGCGGTGTGCGGAATGCATCCGCCGCGCCGATGCCGTTCGCCGCATGAAAGTTGTAGCTTGACCACGTTTTCCGAACTCGGCCTTGCCGAGCCTATCGTCCGCGCGCTCACCGACGTGAAGCATGTGACCCCCACGCCGATTCAAGAGCAGGCCATCCCCCAGGTTCTGGCCGGCCATGACCTGATCGGCATCGCGCAGACGGGCACCGGCAAGACGGCCGCCTTTGCGCTGCCCATTCTCGACCATCTGGTGCGCCGTCCGCTCCATCTCGCGCCCAAGTCCGTCCGCGTTCTCGTCCTCTCGCCCACCCGCGAGCTGTCCGGCCAGATCGTGGAGAATTTCCAGAAATTCGGGCGCCACATGCGCCTGTCCGTGGAGCTCGCCATTGGCGGCGTGCCCATGGGCCGCCAGATCCGCGCGCTGCATCGCGGCGTGGACGTGCTGGTGGCCACCCCCGGCCGTCTCATCGACCTCATGGAAAACCATGCGGTGAAGCTGGACGCGGTCGAAGTGCTGGTCCTCGACGAGGCCGACCAGATGCTGGACATGGGCTTTGTCCATGCGATCCGTGCCATCGTGCGCAAGCTGCCGGCCAAGCGCCACAGCCTGTTCTTCTCGGCCACCATGCCCTCGGCCATCGCCGAGCTGGCCAATTCCATGCTGCACAAGCCGGTCACCGTCTCGGTGACGCCGGCGGCCAAGACTGCCGACCGGGTGGACCAGCGCGTCATCCTCGTCGAGAAGCAGGGCAAGCCCGGCCTCCTCGCCGAGCTCCTGGGCGACGAGCCCATCGACCGCGCCCTCGTCTTCACCCGCACCAAGCATGGCGCCGACCGGGTGGTGAATGCCCTGGCCAAATATGGACACAAGGCCGAAGCCATCCATGGCAACAAGTCGCAGAACCAGCGGGACCGTGTCCTCGCCGCCTTCCGCGAAGGCACCGTGCGCACCTTGGTGGCCACCGACATTGCCGCCCGCGGCATTGATGTCACCGGCGTCAGCCATGTGTTCAATTTCGACCTGCCGAACATCCCCGAATCCTATGTGCACCGCATCGGCCGCACCGCCCGCGCCGGCAAGGAAGGCATCGCCATCTCCTTCTGCGACGGGGAAGAGCGCGCGTACCTGCGCTCCATCGAGCGGCTGATCCGCATGCAGATCCCGTTGTCGGACCGCCGCGGCGTGCCCGCCAGCGTGTCTCCCGTTCAGGGCTTCGTGCCCGCGGCGGAGGAAGACGGCGAGCGTCGTCATTCGCGCGGGGGCCGTCCCAATGGCGGCGGCCGCTCCGGTTCCGGTGGACGTCCGCCGCGCGCGGGCCGTCCTGACGGCGGCCGTGGCGAAGGCGCGCGCGCCGACGGCGATGCCACCGGTGGCAACCGGGGGCGTGGCGGTGAGCGGCGCGACGGCCGCCCGCAGGACAAGCGTGCCAGCGAGCACCGGTCCGAGGGGCGTCCCTCCGAGGCCCGTGGCCAGGAGAGCCGCGGCGCCGAGGGCCGTCCGCACGAAGGGCGCCCGGTCGGGCGTCGGGATCAGCGCGGCAGCCGTCCCCAGGGTGGCGCCGGGCGCGATGGCACCGATATCGGTGCGGTTGGTTTTCTGCGGTCTGGACCTGCGCGCGGCGGCAAGCCGGGCTCGGCCTTCAAGGGGCCGCGGTGACATTCTGAGCTCGCGCCCACAGGCGCGGGCTCTGTCCTTATGATACGGGGCCGATTCACCGATCGGATGGACTTCGTCCCATCGGCTCGAACCCTGGGGTAGCTGGAGAAGACTATATGGCGAAGGAAGAACTGCTGGAGTTTGAAGGTACGGTCACGGAAGTGCTGCCTGACGGCAATTTCCGTGTACGGCTCGACAATGATCATCAGATCCTGGCCTATGCGGCCGGAAAGATGAAGAAGAACCGCATCCGCACCATCGAGGGTGACCGGGTGGTGGTGGAGATGTCCCCCTACGATCTGGATCGCGGGCGCATCAACTTCCGTCACAAGGCCGAGGGCACCATGCCTCCGCCCGGCGTCCGCCGGCAGCAGAACTTCCGCCGCCGCTGAGGCGCTCCGGCGGCTCGGCCCGGCCCGCCTGCACGGCAGGGCCTGCCGAGGCGAGAAGCCGGGCAGCCGCATTTTTGCGACCCGGGCCGCCCTTGTGCGGCCCGGGTCGCCTGCGTTTCAGGGGGGGGGGCCGGGCAGGGGAGGGAACAGCCTTCCGTCGCGCCGAACCATGCCCCTTGCTTCCGGCGCCGCCGCACCGCTACCTTCCCCGCCCACAACAGGCCGCGCTGACGGCAGGGGAGAGCGAATGGGAGGGGTGGAGATGGCGGGCGCATCGGCGCAACCGTGCGCCGTGAGCCTGAGCGAGGTGCGCATCGCCTTTCCCGATGCCAAGGGTGGGCCGGGCTATGTGGCTGTGGATGCCGCCTCCCTGCATGTGGCCGATGGCGAATTCGTCGCCATTGTCGGCCCCACCGGGTGCGGCAAGTCCACCTTGCTGAATGCCACGGCCGGCCTTTTGACGCCCGCCGCCGGGATGGTGGAGATTTATGGCGCCCCGCTCGCCGGCCTCAACCGCAAGGCCGGTTATCTCTTCCAGGCGGAAGCCCTGTTTCCCTGGAAGACCGCCGTCGACAATGTGGCCATTGGCCTTGAGATTGCCGGCACTCCCTCCGCTGAAGCCCATGAGCGCGCCCGCGCCTGGCTCTCCCGCGTGGGCCTTGCGGCCTTTGCCGATCGCTATCCCCACATGCTGTCCGGCGGCCAGAGGAAGCGGGTGGGCCTCGCCCAGGTGCTGATCCGCGACCCCAAGATCCTGCTCATGGACGAGCCCTTCGGCCCCTTGGACGCCCAGACCCGCCAGATCATGGGCAACCTGCTCCTCGACCTGTGGAGCGCCGACCGCAAGGCGGTCCTGTTCGTCACCCACGATCTGGAGGAAGCCATCGCCTTGGCGGACCGGGTGGTGATCATGGGGGCGGGGCCGGCCTCCCGCATCATCGGCGAGTGGAAGGTGGCCCTGCCGCGCCCCCGCGACATTTCGGACGTGCGCCTCGACCCCGCCTTCCATGCCCTCCACAAGGAGATCTGGTCGGCGCTGAAGGAAGAGGTGGTCAAGGGTTACCGTCAGGCGGAGGGCGTGGCGTGAGACGGGTCAAACTGCTCTTTCTCCAGGTGCTGGTGGCGGTGGTGCTCATCGGGATCTGGCATTTTGGATCCACGGTGAAGGTGCCCGGAGGAATCGTCTCGACGAAGCCCTTCTTCCCCCTTGATCCGTTCTTCTTCTCCACTCCTCTGGCGGTGTTCGAGCGCACCTGGCGCGACTTCGCCACCGGCGTGATCTGGTATCACCTCGGAATCACGCTTCTGGAGACCGTTCTGGCCTTCGTCATCGGCGCGGTGGGTGGTGTATTGGTGGGCTTCTGGTTCGCTCGTCAGCAATTGGTTGCCGAGGTTTTCGACCCTTATGTCAAGATGACCAATGCATTACCGCGCGTGGTGCTCGCACCCATATTTGCGCTATGGCTCGGTCTTGGGATCTGGTCGAAAGTGGCGTTGGGGGTGACGCTGGTGTTCTTCATCGTCTTCTTTAATGTCTATCAAGGTGTAAAAGAAGTCAGTCCGACGATACTCGCCAATGCGCGCATGCTCGGCATGAGTGAGAGGCAGTTGCTGCGGCACGTCTACTGGCCCTCGGCGCTCTCTTGGATGTTTTCTTCGCTGCACACAGCTGTTGGCTTTGCCTTGGTGGGTGCGGTGGTGGGCGAATATTTGGGCTCTGCTGCCGGCCTCGGCTACCGCATTCACCAGGCCGAGGGTGTCTTTGACGTGACCGGAGTCTTCTCGGGAATGCTTGTGCTGGCTGTCTTCGTTATTTTGATCGACACGCTGGTTACTGCGATCGAAAACCGCCTCATGGTGTGGCGGCCCACCGCTTCCGGACAACAGAAATAATCGTGGGAGGACAACAGGATGACCACCCTTAGCAGGACCCGTCGGCAGGTTTTTGCCGCGCTTGCGGCCGGCGCGCTTGCGCTCGCCGCTTCCGTTCCGGCCTTTGCCCAGAAGGCAGAGAAGACGCAGCTTACTCTAGGCGTCGGCGGCAAACCGTTGCTTTATTATCTTCCCCTGACCATTGCCGAGCGCAAGGGTTTCTTCAAGGAGGAGGGGCTCGACGTTTCCATCAACGATTTTGGTGGCGGCGCGAAGTCGCTGCAGGCGCTCATCGGCGGCTCAGTGGATGTGGTGACGGGTGCGTATGAACACACCATCCGCATGCAGGCGAAGGGCCAGGATATCGTCTCCGTCATCGAGCTTGGCCGTTATCCCGGTATTGTCCTTGTGGTGCAGAAGGACAAGGCGGAGAAGTACAAGAGCGTGAAGGACCTGAAGGGCGCCAAGATTGGCGTCACGGCGCCGGGATCTTCCACGAATTTCTTCGTCAACTTCCTCCTGGCCAAGGACGGCTTGAAGCCGGAAGACGTCTCCTTCGTGGGCGTCGGCGGCGGCGCCTCAGCGGTCGCCCAGATGAAGCGTGGCGAGATCGACGCCATGTCCAATCTCGACCCGGTCATCACCAAGCTTCAGAGCGACGGGGACGTGGTGGTGCTTGCTGATACGCGGACCGAGGAGGGCAACCAGAAGATTTTTGGCGGAACCAATCCTGCAGCCGTCCTCTACATGAAGCGCGACTTCATGGAGCAGAACCCGGTCACCGTTCAGAAGCTGGTGAATGCCTTCTACAAGTCGCTGAAATGGCTGCAGACGGCGAGCCCCGAAGACGTGGCGAAGGTTGTCCCCGAAGAATATCTGCTGGGAGATCGTGCGCTTTATATCGCGGCGGTCAAGGCATCCAAGCCCACTTACTCCCTCACCGGAATCATTCCTGAAAGCGGGATGAAGAATGCGCTGGGAATGCTGGTGGAGTTTGATCCGGAGCTGAAGGCCGCCAAGATCGACTTGCCGAAGACGTTCGACGGCCGCTTCGTGGCCAAGGCCGCCGAGACGGTCAAATAGCGAGCGCTTTTTGATCGCGTGACGGAAAACGCGGAAACGGCGAAGTTCAGCCCTTGAATCGCCGGGTTCGGCTCCTACATAGGAAACAACAGGCCAATGACCGCGTTTAAGTCGCGGTCGCGGGAGACGGACGGATGTACTCCGATCCCTTTGGCCAGAAGCCGGACCGACCCGGTCCGGCTCGCCTTCCCCACGGATCAAGGCGCGGTGCGCAACTCCTTCATGGAAGGGTGCGGCTACCCGGCATAGCCGCGCGCCGCATCCGATCAGATTTGGGGCGTCGGCTGATAGGATGTGATGTCAAGGGGTTACGGACGGATGTACTCCGGACCCCTCATGGGTCACATGCCCTTGACGACGTCGATGCAAGGTTCGGCCAAGGCACAGGATGCTAAGGTCAGGGTCCCGGGATGGACGGACGGATGTACTCCGCTGTTCCGGTGAGCGTGCCGGCCGATCGTTCTGCGATCGGCCCGGCTCCAGCTAGAGAAAGGCGGTCCGTTTCGGCGGGCCGCCTTTTCTTTTGGGCCGGCGTTTATCCCGTGACGACACGCCCTGAGGCGTTTCAAAGCGAAGTGGGAGCCGGTTCGCGCACGGGAAATGCCTTAAAACAAGGGATAGCGCGCTAGAGCCGGATCCGACCACACTGGATCGTCATGCGATCCAGTGTGGTCGGTGAATCCGTCTCTTTTCAAAGTGAGAGAGGGCGATTCACCCCTCAGATTGATTCAATCTGAGGGGATCGCGCTCTTCGGCGTTTCCGTGGAGCGCTGAAGCGCTCTAGTCTGGCGCGGGAATGGCGTCCGTGCGCGACTGGCGCGGCCCCTGGGGCGCACTGGCGAGCGCGGCGTGCAGGCTGGTGCGCGAAAGATTGGGGTTGTAGTGGGGGTCCACCAGGGTGGAGGTGTGCCACATGGCCTCCATCCGCTGGCGCTGCGCCTTCAGCCTGTTCCGGTGCGCCTTGCCCCGGCGGCGGCCGCGAGAGGCGGATTCGTGGTGAATCAGGCACGCAAAGGGTGTCCACACCACTTCATAGCCCGCATGACGCGCCTTGAGGCACAGGTCGATGTCGTTGCAGTCCTCGGCAAAGCGGACGGCGTCCAGAGGCCCCACCTCGTCCCAGCACTTGCGGGTGATGACCAGGCAGGCGCCGGTGACGGCGCTCACATTGGTGCGGTTCACGAGGCGTCCGAACGGGCCGGGCGCGTGCTCGGAGGCGTGAGAGAACCAGTGGGCAGCATAGCGGAAAAGACCAACGATCACACCGGCATGCTGGATCGAATGATCCGGAAACAGGAGCTTTGCACCGACCACTCCGGTGCGCGGCAAGGCACTCACCGCCACCATCTCCCGAAGCCATGATCCGTCGACCACCTCGATGTCGTTGTTGAGCAGGCACAGGATCGAGCCTTGCGCCGCCGCCACGCCGGCGTTGCAGATGCGCGGATAGTTGAAATCGCCTTCGTCACGAATGATTGTGGTGCGCGGCCAGGTTTCCCGCACCTCCTCGAAAAGCGCGAAGGTCTTTTCCTCCACCGAGCCGTTATCGACGATGATGATCTCGAAATTCTTGTAGTCGGTACGCGTGGTCAACGACCGCAGCGCCATGCCCATCAGGTCCGCCCGGTCACGGGTGGGGATGACGATCGAGACCAGCGGCTCCGGCTGCGGCACCGGATAGTGCGCCTTCAAAAATCCATCCGGTGTATCAGTGACTTGCACGCCCAGGATGCGCGACGCGGCGGCCAATTCCAATGCCCCGGGGGCGGTGTGGCAAGGGCCCCGCCTGCTGAAGGCGACACGGGGAATGTGTCGGATGGCGGAAGGCGGAAGGGTGTCGATAACCGCAAGGCGCAACATGTGGCGCCCGCCGTCAAGCCAGCGTCGCGGGGCCCTGCGCAAAGTATTCGCGCGGGCCGCGACGATGTGGCCGATGTAATCGGTCGACCGCAGTAAATGTCGATTGAACGCTGGCTTGAACAGCCCCCCCTCCGGTTGCCCCCGCCCATCGATCATTTCTTCATCCGTATAGACAATCTCACATGCCACGTGTTCCGCGAAGGTCGCCCGAATCATCGCCACTGCATCCCGCGTCGGCGCGCCGGACAGAGGCAGTTCGGCGACAAGTCCGCCAGCGATGCCGGACAAGGCACGGGCGACGGGGCCTTCATTGGCGGGAGCGCCGGCGACCACCCGGCAGTGTGGTGCGTTGGTGAGCAGCGTGCGGACCCAGGCGATCAGATCGCCGGGCGCGTCGCGGGTCGCGGTGACAACCCACTCCCATTCGGGGTCCGTCTGGCCCTGCAGCGCGTCGTAGGCACCCCGTACCTCTGCCCGAGTATTCGCCGAGTCCAGGATGGTGACGAAGGTGAGCCGGAGATCCTTGGCCGGTGGTGCAATATCCTGGAAGTCACCCACATGGGCGGAGCGATAGCGGCGATAGCGCACCGCCTGTTCCGCGAGGCGGGCGGGGGAGGATTCGAGCAGAGCCGCATGAACGCCGCGCAGATCCCGCGCCGCAGCGCCGGCCTCACGCCAGCGGCGGGGGAGAGGATCGCCGGAAAAGCGTCCGCGGACGAACGTGTGGAGCTTCAATGCGACCTTGCTGCGCGGAAAAAGCCCAAGGCGAAGGGCATGCCGGCTGCGCGTGAGGATGCGGGTTGTGCCCTTGGGCATGAAGAGGGCGCATTGGGGACCCTGCGCGGTCGCCTGCCCCAAATCCGTGCCGGAGGCCGCCAGAAAGGTGACATCGGTGCTTGGCGAGATGCCGGGGTCGGAGGGATCGACCAGAGCGAGGATGAAGGCGCTGCCGCCGAGCGCGAGGCGCAGGCGCCAAGCGAGCGGCAGGGTGTGCACCTGAGCGTCAGGTGACTGAGCAGATGCCCGCAGCCATACAGGATCAATCTCTACGGCCATTCGGGTCCCTTGCCGACATCCTCGTGGATCAATTCTAGACGCCCTTCCTTATCGTTCCCTTGAAGCACTCCACATTGATAGACGGCAAGCGCATGGAGCAAGGACTTGCGGATGATCGCATGGGGGCGATGACGGGGAGCCTCTTGACGCGCCGCCACAACGGGCCTTCAACTCCGCCGCCGGCATCTTCCCCGAGATCCGGCCGTTCTTCTCGGCCTGCTGCGTTCTGCGGCTGACCGGTCTCGATCTTCACCGCGCCGGAATGGCCCGAAGGCCCAACGGCCGGGCGTTCAGCAGAGGGCACCATGTCCCAGACCAAAGTCGACCTCTTCGTTATCGGCGGTGGATCGGGAGGTGTGCGCGCGGCACGTATCGCAGCGCAGCATGGCGCGCGTGTGATGTTGGCGGAAGAGTTCCGCATGGGGGGCACCTGCGTCATTCGCGGGTGTGTGCCGAAGAAGCTGTTCGTCTATGCCGGGCGCTTTGCACACGACCTCGAAGACATGGCCGGCTTCGGTTGGACGGTGGAGGGCGCAAAGTTCGACTGGTCGACCCTGGTCGCGAACAAGGACAAGGAAATCGCGCGCCTGGAGGGCATTTATCAGCGCAATGCGGAACTGGCGGGTGTCACCGTCGTCGCCTCGCGCGCCGTGGTGGAAGGCCCCCACACGGTGCGTGTGCTCGCCACCGGAGAGAGGGTTGAGGCGGAGCGGATCCTGATCGCGACCGGGGCCAAGCCCTCGCTCGGGCCGGACATTCCCGGCCGGGATCTTGCCATCACCTCCAACGAGGCATTTCATCTGGCGGCATTCCCCAAGCGCATTCTGGTGCAGGGTGCGGGCTACATCGCCGTAGAGTTTGCCGGCCTGTTTCGGGCGCTGGGCGCCCAGGTGCATCTGGTGCTGCGGGGCGACAAGATCCTGCGCGGCTTCGACGAGGATGTGCGTGATCACCTGACCGCGGAGATGGCTCAAGCGGGCGTCCATCTCCTCACCGGTCGTACGCTCGGTGCCATTGCTCAAGAGGCGGACGGCAAGCATGTCGCGCTGTCCGATGGATCTTCGGTCGTGGTGGATGAGGTGATGCTGGCGATCGGCCGCGATCCTAATTCCCACGGATTGGGGCTGGAAGAGGCCGGCGTCGAACTGGACCCGCTGGGCGCCGTCAAGGTCAATGCGGGCTCGCAGACGACTGTGCCCTCCATCTATGCGGTCGGCGACGTGACCAACCGGGTGAACCTCACCCCGGTGGCGATCCGCGAGGGTCATGCCTTCGCCGACACTGTCTACGGCAACAAGCCGTGGAGCGTGGACCATTCCCTCATCGCCACCGCCGTCTTCTCCGAGCCGGAAATTGGCACGGTGGGGCTTTCCGAGCAGGCGGCTCGCGCGGCCGGGCACGCGCTGGATATTTACAAGGCCACGTTCCGGCCGCTCAAGGCGACGTTGTCCGGCTCTCCGTCCAAAATGCTCATGAAGCTCGTGGTGGATCAGGCGACCGACAAGGTGCTCGGCTGCCACGTGGTGGGAGAGGGCGCAGCGGAAATGATCCAGATGGCGGCGATCGCCATCGGCATGGGCGCCACCAAGGCGGATTTCGACCGGACGGTCGCGGTCCATCCCACCGCAGCGGAAGAGTTTGTCACCATGCGGACCAAAGCCTCCTGAGGGGAGGGGGCTTTGGTTTTTCCTTGCTCTGCCCCAACGGGTTATCAGATGAAGAAGCTTTCTCTCTTTGCCTTAGCGGTTGCCCTCTCGGCGAGCCTTCCGGTGGCAGCCGCGCCGATCCTGCCTGCGCAGGACCAGGCCGGTGACGTGAACACCTACCAGGCCCTTGCGCCCGCGGATCGCATGGCGACCCTTGAAGCCTTCACCGGCAAGACCATCCGCCCCGGCTCCGTCTTCGACAATCTGGACGCCTGCACCCTGCGCGCCACCACCGAGCCATCTGCGGGCAGCGCGCGCCTCGGTAAGATCATTCCGGCCTGCGAGAAGGAACTGGGTTACTGAGACAACTGGGGGACGAGCGCCGGTCGCATCGGTCCCCCAGCTGACTTCTAAGGCTTCGCGTCAGGCTGGCTGGAGAAGAGCCGGCCTTTCTCGGCCCAGAGCGTCAGGGCGATGGCGGCGAGGCCCAGTACGAAATAGCCGAGCCCCAGGGGCAGGACGGTGCCGTTGAACGCCTGTCCCACGACAACGCCCAGCACCGCTCCGACAAGTGTCGTGTAGAAGCCGATGAAGGAGGAAGCGGAGCCTGCCACCGCGCCCACTGGCTCCATGGCCATGGAATTGAAGTTGGGAACGGTGAACGCGAACAGCGCCTGATTGATTGACAGCAGCGCGCAGAAGACCAGCAGCGGCGGCTTGCCGGCAAAGGCGAGGGCGACGACCACCTGCACCGCACCGACCAGCGTGAAACCGCACAGCCCGAAATGGGAGATGCGTCGCATGCCCAGCCGCCGCACGAGCTTCGCATTGATGAAGGAGGCGACCGACATCACTCCGGCCACCACCGCGAAGGCAATGGGGAACAAGGCGCCGAGCTGATAGACGTCGGTCTCGAAGATCTGCTGCGCGGACGCTACATAGGCCATCAGTGAGCCCATCATGAAGCCGATGGCGGTGGCATAGCCCACCGTGCGGCGGCTTGAGAGCGTGATCCCCATGGCACGGCTAATGCCTGCCACGGAGAAAGGCACCCGGTACTCTGGATGCAGAGTCTCAGGCATGCGCAGGCCGAACCACACCGCCAGGATGAGGCTCAGGGTCAACATGGCACCGAAAATGAAGTGCCAGTGTCCCATGGTCAGGATCGCCCCGCCTATGGCTGGAGCTACCACCGGGATGATCAGGAACACCATCATCACGAACGACGACACCCGCGCCATTTCGCGGCCGGAGAAGCGATCACGCACAACGGCCATGGAGAGCACGCGGGCGGATGCTGATCCCATTCCCTGCACCGCGCGCGCCAGCAGAAGGATCTCGAAGCTCGGGGCGAAAATGGCCAGGACACAGCCCAAGGCATAGATGGCCAGCCCCGCCATCAGCACCTTCTTGCGGCCAAGCACGTCGGAGAGCGTGCCGTAGACCATCTGCATGAAGGCGAAGCCAATCATGTACGCCGTGACCACCCATTGCAGGTGGTTGGGCTCGGCGACCCCGAAATGCTCGCGGATGGGAACGAAGGCCGGCAGCAGATTGTCGATGGAAAAGGCAGTCAGGCCCATCATCAGTGCGACGATGGTGACGAACTCCGCGAAGCCGGGCTTTGTGCCCGTCTCCTGCGGCCGGCTTTGGGTGTGCGGCATCTGCAGCTCGGATTTCGGCCGGCCAAAAGGGCCGACACAGGCTGCTGCCTCTTACGCCATTGTGGTGCGAAACTGAATGCCATGCTGCGCATGACCCGTCGGCGCGCCCGGCGCGCCGTGCGGTGGAAGACGAGGCGTGATCGGCAGTTACCTTGCCGCCACAGGCATGGGGGTCGCGATGCCGAAACGCTGGCGGTAGACGAGGTAATTCTCCATCACCCGCTGCACGTAATTTCGGGTTTCCGAATAGGGAATGCACTCAACCCAGTCGATGGGGTCGACATCCTTATCGCGCGGGTCGCCATAGCGGGCGAACCATTTGCGCACGCTGCCACGCCCGGCATTGTAGGCGGCGAAGACAAGCAGCGGGTTGCCGCTGTAATTCTCCACCAGTTCGCCCAGCTCGGCCGCGCCGAACTGCACATTGTAGGACTGGTCGCTCATCAGGCGCGCCTCGTTGTAAGGCGCCCCCGTCTGCTTGGCCACTTCGCGCCCCGCCGCCGGGGTCACCTGCATCAGGCCCATGGCCTTGGCGCTGGAGAGGGTGCGCGGGTTGAACTGGCTCTCCTGCCGGGCCACGGCATAGATCATGGCCTTGTCCACTGGATTGCCGATAGGGGTATAGGAAGGAAGCCCGAACGTGGGGAAGGCGGCATGGTCGAGGGGATGGCCTTCCGCCAGGCCTTCCTTGCCGACCACCAAGGCACCGCGCGCGTCGCCATTGGCCTGGGCGAGCTGGGCGAGAAGGACGAGATGGGTGGTGTCCTCCATACGCCAGGCCATGTCGTAATAGATGGTGATGGGAGTGTCACGATCGCCCACCGCGTAGAGCAGCTTCAGGGCCCGGACCACCTCGATCCGGTCGAAATTCGCCTTGGCCTGGCTGGAAGGCTCGGGCTCGCGGCGCAAGGCCACCTGGGGCAGGCCGAGGCGGGCGCGGGCTGCCTGGCCGTAGAAGGTGGTGGAATAGCGCGCCGCCGCCTCGTAGCGCCCGCGGGCCGTGCCGGTGTCGCCCATGGCCTGTGCCGCCCGACCCTGCCAATAGGCGGCGCGTGAGAGCGTGATGGGGTGGTCTTGCTGGTGGTCGATGCGGGCGAAATGCTGGGCGGCGAGGCGCGGTTCATTGAGGAAGCGCAGGGCGATCCAACCTGCGGTGAAGGCCTGCTCGGCACGGTAATTATTGGCCGTGGGGGAGGCCGCGTCGGCTGCGACCTTATAGGCGAGCCTGGCATTGCCCTGGTCCAGGAGTTCGCGAGAGACGAGGCGCCGTTCGATCCACCATTCGTCGGTGTCCACCTGCGCCTCGGCGCTGTCCGGCGCGGCGAGGAGTGCTTGCGCCGCTTCCTCGTTGCGGCCCGCCCGGCGCGAGACCATGGACTTGGCGAACAGATAGGCCGGATCGTTCGACAAGGTCATGGGGACTTGGGCGAGGAGGCTGGCGCCGTTCGGATCCTGCTTCTCGATGGCAAGACGGGCCCGCGTCAGGGCCACCACATCCGAGCCGGCCCGCTGGGCGGCGCGCATGGCGCGCTCGGGATCGGGCTTGTAGGAGAACTTGTCCGCCCGCGCTTTGTGGTCGGCGCGGGTGATCAGCGGTCCGAACTCGCTGAGGATGGCGCCTTCGCTCGATTCGGACAGGTCATCGGTGCGATAGGCATCGCGCACCAGCGCAGCCACCGTCGCCCGGTCTCCCGACGCGGAGAGCACGCGCGCAAGCGCGATCTTGCCAGGGCCGGTGAGTGGTGCCTGGTCGCCGAAGAAGGCGCGTACCGTCGCGGCGGAAGGCTTTTCCGCATAGAGCACGGCCTCGGCCTTGCGGCGCAGCGTGGACTGGGTCGGCCAATAGGGCTTTTCCTTCAGGAATTGTGCGATCCGCTCGAAGCCAAGGTCGTTGGGCGCACTGCGGATGACGAGCCATGTGACGAGATTGCGCGCCACCGGATCGTCGAGCGAACTCGCCGCAGCCATGGCCTCGGTGCCCTTGCCGTTCTTCGCAAGCGAGATTGCGGAGCGCAGCGTGCCCAGTTCGCCGGTAAGGGCCGGCATCGGCGCGGCCGCCGGAGCGGAGGGCCTGCCGGCGGGCTTGGCTGTCGGCTTGGCCTGGGCCTTGTGGTCGGACTTTGAAGAGGAAGGCTTTGACGAGGATGAGCTTTTTGCCGCCGGCTTAGGTGTCGGCTTTGAGTCCGATGACGAGGTGGCGGCGAAAGCGGACGGCGCGAGGGCCGGGCTCGCGCAGGCAATGGCAATCGCCAGGGCGGTGCGGGAGATCAGGCGGGTGGCAGTCGGCATACCGATTCCTCGTGGCCATGAGGCAGGCTCAATCGCCCAGATAATCCTCGACCTCCATTGACGAATTCCTAAGCATACGTGCCCGGCGATCCCGGCAAAAGCAGGGCTCATGCCCCAAGGTTTGCAACGTTGAGGCCTTCCAGCCTGGGCCGCAACAGTTTATCTCATGCGTTCCGCCCCGCGCCGCAGGTGGCCGCGGGGCGTGCAGCCACGAACCAGAACACGAACCAGAACAAGGCCGCCGCCATGACGTCCCCATCCTCCGCTTCCCGTTATCGTGGGTCGTTCACCGCCCTCGTCACGCCGTTCAAGGACGGGAAGCTGGATGAAAAAGCGTTTCGTGACCTGGTGGACTGGCAGATCGCCGAGGGCACGCATGGCCTCGTGCCGGTGGGCACCACGGGCGAGAGCCCCACTTTGACCCATGACGAGCACCGCCAGGTGGTCGAATGGTGCGTGAAGCAGGCGGGCGGCCGGGTGCCCGTTATCGCCGGCGCTGGTTCCAACAACACCGTGGAGGCCATCGACTTCGCCCGTCATGCGGAGAAGGTGGGGGCCGACGCCGTGCTGGTGGTGACGCCGTATTACAACAAGCCCACCCAGGAAGGCCTCTACCAGCATTACAAGGCCATCGACGCGGCCATCGGCATTCCGATCTTCATCTACAACATCCCCGGCCGCTCGGTGGTGGATATGTCGGTGGAGACCATGGCCCGCCTCTATGAGCTGAAGAACATTGCCGGCGTGAAGGATGCCACCGCCTCCATGGTGCGGGTGTCGCAGCAACGCCAGGTCCTGGGCGAGGACTTCATCCAGCTCTCGGGCGAGGATGCGACCGCGCTCGGCTACATGGCCCATGGCGGCCACGGCTGCATTTCCGTGACCTCTAACATTGCCCCGCGCCTGTGCGCGGACTTCCAGACCGCGTGCCTTGCGGGCGACTACAAGGCCGCCCTCGCGCTCCAGGACAAGCTGATGCCCCTGCATACCGGCCTGTTCGTTGAAACCAACCCGCAGCTCCCCAAGTATGCCCTCTCGGTGATGGGCAAGATGGACGAGGAGCTTCGCCTGCCGCTGGTGCCTGCCACGGAGGGTGCCCGCGCCGTGGTCCGCAAGGCCATGGTCCATGCTGGCCTGATCAACTGACGAAAGGGGCCGGCCCCGGGCCGGCCCTCAAGGACCTGAATGAGCGAGAAGAAGAAGGAACGCCCCCGCAAGGTGGTTGCCGACAATCGGCGGGCGCGGTTCGACTACGACATTGGCGAGGTGTTCGAGGCCGGTATCGCGTTGAGCGGCACCGAGGTCAAAAGCCTGCGCAATGGCAAGGCCACCATCGGCGAGAGCTATGCCGCCGCCAAGTCCGGCGAGATGTGGCTCTACAACGCCTTCATCCCGGAATATCTGCAGGCCAATCGCTTCAATCACGAGACCCGCCGGCCGCGTAAGCTGCTGCTCCACAAGCGCCAGATCGCCAAGCTGGCCAACGCAGTGGAGCGCGAGGGCATGACGGTCGTGCCGCTGAAAATCTATTTCAACGAGCAGGGCCGCGCCAAGGTGGAGGTCGCCCTCGCCAAGGGTCGCAAGACCCACGACAAGCGCGAGGCTGTGAAGGAGCGCGACTGGTCGCGCGACAAGGCACGCCTGATGCGCGATCGCGGGTAGGCGTTGAGTGGTCGCCCGGCCCTGCGTCTGCGGGGGCGATTGACATCGCCCCCGTGCCGGCTTGAAAGTCAGGGCTGCGCCGAGGCGTCCAGAGGAACAGGGCGGGAGCTGTTCCGCCCGGGGCGTGAAATTCGCCTCTGTTCAACAAGGTAGAGCAGGCCGTGACCGACTACACCCAGCTTCCCGACAATCTCCCGGCGCCCGAGGATGACGGGCGTGCCGATCATCTGCCGGGCCTGGAGCTGCCGATCATCAATCTGCCCTCAACTGACGGGCGGTTGGTTGACCTGTCTTCGCTGTCGGGCCGCGTGGTGGTCTATTGCTATCCCCGCACGGGCGATCCCAACGCGCCGAACCCGGTGGGCTGGGACGAGATCCCCGGCGCTCGCGGCTGCACCCCCCAATCGTGCGCCTTCCGCGACCATTATGCGGACCTGACCGCCCATGGTGCGGCTCACGTCTTCGGCCTGTCCACGCAGAATTCCGCTTATCAGCGCGAGGTCGTGGAGCGATTGCACCTGCCGTTCCCACTGCTCTCCGACCATGCCCTGTCCTTTGCGCGCGCGGTGGGACTTCCCACCTTCACGGTTGAGGGCATGGTACTTTTGAACCGCCTGACCCTCATCATCGAGGAGGGGGCCATCGGGCATGTCTTCTATCCGGTCTTTCCGCCCCATAAGAATGCGGCGGATGTCCTGGACTTCCTGAAGACCCGTCACCCCAGATAGCCGCGCACAGCCCGGAAGACGGACCGGAACATCTCGGGCGTCAGGACGCCCGTATTGGTGTTGTAGCGCGAGCAATGATAGCTCGCGAACACCTCCAGCCCCCCGATGCGCGACCGGGCGCCGTGACCGAAAGGATGGTGCGCCGGGCGCGCCCCCAAAGCGGCGATGGTCGAATCGTGGGCGATCTTGCCGAGTGTCACGATGGCTTGCAGGCCGGCCGTCTCCTGGAGCACCGGCGACAGGAAGGACCGGCAGGTCCGGATTTCCGGCGTGGTGGGCTTATTCTCCGGTGGCACGCAGCGCACCGCATTGACGATGCGGGCATCAATGAGCCTCAGCCCGTCATCCGGCCGAGCCGCATAGGTGCCGCTGGCAAACCCCATTTCCAATAGAGTGGAGTAGAGCAGGTCTCCGGCATAGTCGCCGGTGAAGGGCCGCCCGGTGCGGTTCGCGCCGCGTAGGCCCGGCGCCAGCCCCACCACGAGGAGCCGCGCTTCGGCAGGACCGAACACCGGCACCGGCCCGTTGAACCAGGACGGCTCAGCCGCGCGCCATTGTTCGCGGAAGGCGACGAGGCGCGGACATAGGGGGCAGTCGTGCCCCGGCTCGAAAGTCATGGGAATCAGGTGTCGTTGTGGTCGACGCTGGGTGCCCCGCGCCGCTCCAGAAATCGTGGCGTCTCCTGCATGCGCCCCTGGCGCTCGGCCGGGTCGCGGCCGATTTTCGGCTGCAACTCCACCAGATCGACGAAAATATCCGCCTGCCGGCGCAGATCATCTGCGATGAGAGGTGGCTGGGTCGCGATGGTGGACACCACGCTGACGCGGATCCCCTTGCGTTGCAAGGCTTCCACCAGCGAGCGGAAATCCCCGTCGCCGGAGAACAGGATGATGTGGTCGACAAAGCCGATCAGCTCCATCGCGTCCACGGCGATCTCGATGTCCATGCTGCCGCGCACCCGGCGGCGGCCCTGGGCATCGGTGAACTCGCGGGCGAGCTTTGTGACGACTGAATAGCCATTATAGTCCAGCCAGTCGAGCAGCGGCCGGATGGAGGAATATTCCTGATCCTCAATCAGGGTAGTATAATAAAATGCGCGCAGCAGGTAGCCCCGCGACTGGAACTCCTTCAGCAGCCGCTTATAGTCGATGTCGAAACCCAGAGCCTTCGTGGCGGAGTACAGGTTGGCGCCATCAATCAGGAGCGCGATCTTTTCCGAAGCGATCATTAGGAGGTCCGCGCGAGGGCATTTTGCCCGTTAGATAGAACGGTTAAAAAATGGAACCGCGCAACTTTTTCCGATGTTCGCGCGGCGAGCGCAAGTGAAAAAAAGTGGAAACGTCTTGCGCCATCTGACCTTATAGGCTATGGGGCGCAGCTTCAACGCACCCGTTGCGTCATTTTTTACCGCGCACGAGGGAGTGCCTGTCCAATGGCCCGTGTTACCGTTGAGGATTGCATCGACAAGGTGGACAACCGGTTCGAGCTGGTCCTCCTCGCCGGCCACCGTGCCCGCATGATTTCTTCCGGCGCCCCGATCACCATCGATCGCGACAACGACAAGAACCCCGTCGTGGCCCTGCGTGAGATTGCTGACGAGACCGTCAGCCCCGAGGATCTCAAGGAAGACCTGATCCACTCGCTCCAGAAGTACACCGAGGTGGACGAGCCCGAGCCTGAGGCGGTGCCCATGATCGCCTCCAGCGAGTCCGGCTCCGTTGATGATGCGGACATCGTGATGGACCGCATGACCGAGGAAGAGCTGCTCGCCGGCCTCCAGGGCCTCGTGCCCCCGGAGCATTCGGACGACGACGAAGGCTGAGCCCTCGGTCACCAGGACGAAAAACGGCCGGGCGAGAGCCCGGCCGTTTTTGTTTGGATAGCCATTGCCGGTGGGGCGGGGGTCAGAACCCCACCGCTGTGCCGCGCAGATCGTAGGCGTCGGAGCCGTCGATCTTGACCGAGGTGATTTCGCCCACCCGAAGCGGGCGGCGGGAAGCCACGTGCACGCGGCCGTCAATTTCGGGGGCGTCGCCCTTGGTGCGGCCGATGGCGCCCGCCGGGGTCACCGCATCGATGATCACCTGCTGGCGCGTGCCCACCTTGCGCTTCAGGCGGCGGGCGGAAATGGCCTGCTGGGTGCGCATGAAGCGGTCATAGCGCTCGGTCTTCACCTCTTCGGGCACCGGATCGGCCAGGGCATTGGCCGGTGCACCGTCAACCGGCTCGAACTTGAAGCAGCCCACTCGGTCCAGTTCCGCCTCGCCAAGGAAGTCCAGCAATTCCTGAAATTCCGCCTCGGACTCCCCAGGGAAGCCGACGATGAACGTGGAGCGCAAGGTCAGATCCGGAACCGCCGCGCGCCACGCCTGCACCCGCGCTAGGGTCTTCTCCTGGGCGGCCGGGCGCTTCATGCGCTTCAGCACGGTGGGGCTGGCGTGCTGGAATGGGATGTCCAGATAGGGCAGCACCTTTCCGGCGGCCATCAGCTCCATCACGCGGTCCACGTGGGGATAAGGATAGACATAATGCAGGCGCACCCACGCGCCCAACTCGCCCAGCGCTTCGGCCAGATCATAGAAGCGGGCCTGCCGCTCCTTCTCGCGCCACGTGCTCGGGGCATATTTGATGTCGACGCCATAGGCCGACGTGTCCTGGGAGATGACCAGGAGCTCCTTCACGCCCGCCGCCACCAGCTTCTCCGCCTCGCGCATGACGTCGGAGAGCGGGCGACTCACCAGGTCACCACGCAGCTTGGGGATGATGCAGAAGGTGCAGCGGTTATTGCAGCCTTCTGAAATCTTCAGATAGGCGTAGTGGCGGGGCGTGAGCTTCACGCCGTGCTCGGGCACGAGGTCCAGGAAGGGATCGTGCTGCGGCGGCACCGCCTCATGGACGGCGGCGAGCACGCTCTCATATTGCTGCGGGCCGGTGACGGCCAGCACCCCGGGATGGGCGAGGCGGATCTGCTCGGGCTCGGCGCCCATGCAGCCGGTGACCACCACCTTCCCATTCTCGGCGAGCGCGTCGCCGATGGCGGCGAGGCTTTCGGCCTTGGCGCTGTCCAGGAAGCCGCAGGTGTTGACGATGACGAGATCCGCTCCCGCATGGGTGCGGGTCAGCTCATAGCCTTCGGCGCGCAGGCGCGTGACAATGCGCTCGCTGTCCACCAGCGCCTTGGGGCAGCCGAGGGAAACGAAAGAGATGCGGGGCGAGGCTTTCGGCGCGAGTTCGGCCATGGCGCGGGGCGCGGTGTCCTTAATGTTCAGAAGGGCGAGCCGTTAAGGGAGGACGGAGGCGCCGTCAATCCCGCGCGCAGTCATGGGAGGCCTGCGCGTTCACGAGCGCGTGGCTGCCCATGTGCCTCGCCCTCACTTCTGTGCGCTTCACAGGCGCGGGCCGGGCGGCTACAGCAGGAAAGAGCGGCCGCGCCCAAGCCGGCCAGGGGGGGGGCCATGATCTATGTGATTGCCTGCATCGCGGGCATTGCCGGCCTGTTGTTCGGCTTCGACGAGGGCATCATCGCAGGCGCCCTTCACCCCTTGCGCCAGACATTCGGCATTTCTCCGCTCGAAGAAGGGCTGATGACGGCAACCGTGCCCCTCGGCGCGCTTGCTGGCGCGGTGCTGGGCGGCTGGCTCGCGGCGCCCCATGGCCGGCGGAAGCTGCTCATGGGGGCAGGCCTGCTCTTCATCGTGGGGGCGGCCCTGTGCGCTATCGCGCCCAACCTGCTCGTGCTTTCGCTGGGCCGCCTGCTGCTGGGCCTTGCCATCGGTGTCGCGGCCATGGTGGCGCCGCTCTACATTTCCGAGACGGCGCCCGCCCGCATCCGGGGCCGGCTGGTGTCCGTCTATCAGCTGGCGATCACGCTCGGCATTCTGTTCGCCTATCTGGTCGGCTGGACCTTCGGAGAGTCCTGGCGCGGCATGTTCGCCACGGCGGTCGTGCCCGGCATGCTCTTGCTGGCTGGCGTGGCGGCGCTCTCCGACACGCCCCGCTGGCTCATGCTGCGCGGCCGCACCAAGGATGCGCGGCAGGTGATCGCGCGCATCGAGGGCGTCTCCCCCTCCGATCCCAAGGTGGAACGGGCGCTGGCGGAAATCACGGCCGCTGTGAGGTCCGATGCGGGCGGGGGAAACTGGCGGGACCTGTTCGGCCCTGTGGCGCGCCCCGCTCTGGTGGTGGGCATGGGGCTGTTCCTGCTCCAGCAACTTTCCGGCATCAATGCGGTGATCTATTTCGCACCGACCGTGTTCGCCCATTCCGGCTTCTCTTCCACCCAGACCCAGCTCCTTGCCACCGTGGGAATCGGGATCGTCAATGTGTTGATGACGGTGGTGGCCATGGGCCTCATTGACCGGATCGGACGGCGGAAGCTGATGTTCATCGGCTTTGCCGGGGCGGCCGCGAGCCTCGGCATGATCGCAATCTCAGCCTGGGCGAACATGCCGGGCATGGAGATGGTCTCCATCATCGGCCTCGTCCTCTACATCGCGTCCTTTGCAGTGAGCATCGGCCCGCTGCCGTGGGTCATGATGTCCGAAATCTTCCCGCTCAATCTGCGCGGGCCGGGCATGGGTGCGGCCTCGCTCACCAATTGGGCGTTCAACTTCGTGGTGGTGCTGACCTTCCCGGTGCTGATCGACGTCATCGGCCTTGCTGGCGTCTTCGCCATCTATGCCCTGGTGTGCGTGTTCGGGCTCTTCTTCACCGCCCGCTACGTGCCAGAGACCAGCGGACTGTCGCTGGAGGAAATCGAGGCTCACCTCAAGGCTGGAAAGCCCTTCCGCACGTTGGCAGCCGCCGTGCATTCCTGAAGGCGCAAAGGGAAACGGGTGTCGTTACCCCGGTCCCGGAAAGCACCAGCATGCCCGCGCCGGCAGCGCGGGCGGCGCGGAAAACCCTTTGTGCGATTGCGAGGGATTGGCTTATGTCAGGGGCCGCAAAGGCTCGCGCGTGCCGTGGGTCCGGTGCTTGGGTGTTGAGAGGAAGCGTGCAATGGCCGACTACACCATGATCGACGAATGCCGCATCGGTGGCGGCAGGACCCTCATTCCGGTTCTCGATCTTGGCGAGCAGGCCCTGACCGGCGTGTTTCCGAAGGATCCGGCCGCACCCATCACGCGCGGTCCCCTGCGTC
Source organism: Aquabacter sp. L1I39 (assembly GCF_017742835.1). Taxonomy (GTDB): domain Bacteria; phylum Pseudomonadota; class Alphaproteobacteria; order Rhizobiales; family Xanthobacteraceae; genus L1I39. Next base: position 5,223,250 of record NZ_CP072392.1, on the reverse strand, counting down.
TCGTCTGGTGCCCCACGTCCGGGCTTCTCCAGCTCGCCCATTCCTTCAGCCTGTCGGAAATGTATGGCGAGAATTATGGCTACCGCTCCGGCCTCAACCAGAGCATGGTGCGCCATCTCACTCAGAAGATCCGCTGGCTGGAGCGCTTTGCCGGGCTGTCGGCGGGCGATACGGTGCTGGATATCGGCGCCAACGATGCCACCTCCCTGAAAGCCTACACAGTTGCCGGGCTCAACCGCATCGGCATCGACCCGACCGGAGCCAAGTTCGCCGAGCACTATCCCGACGACATCAAGCTCGTGCCCGACTTCTTCAGCACGCGCGCGTTCGCCGCCGCCGGCGCGGCGCCTGCCAAGATCGTCACCTCCATCGCCATGTTCTATGATTTGGAGGATCCCATCGCCTTCGCGCGGGAGGTGGAGAGCGTCCTGGCGCCGGGCGGCATCTGGCATTTCGAGCAGAGCTACATGCCCTCGATGCTCCGTCTCACCTCCTATGACACCGTCTGCCACGAGCATCTGGAATATTATTCCTTCGGCGTCGTGCAGGCGATCCTGGCCGCCGCCGGCATGCGCGCGATCGACGTGAAGATGAATGCCGTGAACGGTGGCAGTTTCGCGGTGACGGCTGTGCGCCAGAACGATCCCCGCGAAGGCACCCGTGCGGTCCTTGACTGGTTGCTGTCCCAGGAAGAGCGGATGGGGCTCGGCACGCCTCGCCCGTTCCGCGATTTCGAGGAGCGCGTCTATCGCCACCGGGAAGACCTCGTCCGCCTCCTGCGGGCTTTGGCGGCGGATGGCAAGAAGGTGTTTGGCTATGGCGCCTCCACCAAGGGCAACGTGGTGCTGCAATTCTGCGGCATCACGGAGAAGGAATTGCCGGCGATCGCGGAGGTCAATCCCGACAAGTTCGGCGCCTTCACGCCCGGCACCCATATCCCCATCATCTCCGAGGAAGAGGCGCGGGCCATGAAGCCGGACTATTTCCTGGTGCTGCCGTGGCACTTCAAGGACGGCATCGTCCAGCGCGAGGCGCAGTTCCTGGCCGATGGCGGCCATCTGATCTTCCCCTTCCCGGAGATCGAGATCATCTGAATCTGGGGCTACGGCGCCTTGCGCCGCCAGGGCAGGACGAAGGGTTCGCCGTCGCGCGTGCCTTGCTCCACCGTCACCGCGAAGGCCTGCGCCATCAGATCCGGGCGCAGCACGTCACCGGGCGGCCCCTCGGCGAGGATGCGCCCGTCATGCATCACGGCGAGGCGATCGCAGAAGCGCGCGGCAAGGGTGAGGTCATGAAGCACCAGCGCAACGGCGGTTCCGCGCCGTGCCGTGGCGCGCAGCAACTCCATGACCTGAAGCTGGTGGTAGGGATCGAGCGCCGCGACGGGCTCGTCCGCCAGCAGGACGGGGGCCTCCACCGCCAGCGCGCGCGCCAGTAGCACCCGAGCCCGCTCGCCGCCCGAGAGGGACCCGGTGATGCGATGGCGCAGGGCCACGACATCGGCAGCCCGCAGGGCCCGTTCCACAGCAGGGTCGTCGGGGGTGGGCGAGGGATCGTGCGGTAGCCGCCCCAGCGCCACCAGGTCCGCCACGCGCATGGGCCAGTGGATGCGCCCGCCTTGTGCCAGGTAGGAGATGGTGCTGCCCCGTTGCGCGCGACCAAGTTCAGCGAGGGGACGTCCTGCGAAGGCCACCGTGCCGGTCTCCACCAGGTCGAGACCGCACAGGGCCCGCAGCAATGTGGTCTTGCCGGCGCCATTGGGCCCGATGAGGCCCAGGAGCTCGCCGCCTGTCACCGACAGGGAGACGCCGTCCAGGACCCTGGCGGCCCCCCGCATTGCGCTGATAGCCCGTGCCTCGAGCATCATTCTCCCTCCACCTTCAAGTGCCGGAGCATGGCGAAGAAGAACGGGGCGCCGATGAGCGCCGTAACCACGCCGAGCTTCAGCTCTGGCCGGGTGGGAATGAGGCGGACGGCAATGTCCGCGCCAAGGGTGAGTGCGGCCCCCGCAAGCCCGCTCACCAGCAGAAGCCGGCCTGGCCGATGCCGCACCAGGGGGCGCATCACGTGCGGCACAACCAGCCCCACAAACCCGATGGCGCCCGACACCGCCACCGATGCACCCACCGCGGCCGCTGTCCCACCCACCACCAAGAGGCGGACGCGGGGCATGGAGAATCCGAGGCTGGCTGCGGTGTCCTCGCCAAGCGTCAAGGCGTCCATGGCGCGTCCGGTGGCGAGCACCAGAGCCCAGCCGGACAGCATGAAGGGCAGCGAGAGCGCCACATGCACAAGCGATCGGTCGGACAGCGATCCCATCAGCCAGAACACGACTTCCAGCGCCGCATAGGGGCTGGGCGCGAGGTTGAGGGCGAGCGCCGTCAGGGCGCCGGTGAGGCTGTTGATGGCGACGCCCGCCAGCACAAGTGTGGCCGTTCCGGTCCCTCGCCGCGCCAGGGCAAGCAGCAGTGCCGTGGCGATGGCGGCGCCAATCAGCCCGCCAATGGGCAGCGCCAGAGAGAAGGCCGCGCTGAGACCGAAGTAGAAGGCCACCACCGCCCCAAAGGCCGCCGCGCCGGACACGCCAACCACACCGGGATCGGCCAGGGGATTGCGCATGAGCCCCTGCATGGCCGCGCCGGTCAGACCCAGGCTGAAACCGACGGTGGCGGCGAGAATGGCTCGGGGCAGGCGCAGCTCCACCAGGACCAGGGCCGGGATGCTGTCGCGCCCGGCGAAGAGGTCGGCCAGGGCGCGCGGCCAATCCAGGGGCGCGTAGCCAAGCGCCACCGAAACCGCGAACAGCCCGGCCACCAGCAGGGCGAGGCCCGCGACCAGCCAGCCATGGGGAGACAGGCCGAGAAGATGGTGACGCGCGCGCGCGGGAACTTCACCAGGGGCGCTCATGGTTTGTCCCGCTGCGGTCCGAGCGGCGCCAAGGCTTGGGAGGTAGCGGTTTGGGGAGGCGCGCCAACGGACAGGCGCGCGGCGGCCTCGGCCAGTTCCGGCCCGGCGCAAGCCCACAGGCGAGCCGGCAGCACCACAGTCCGCCCCTCCTGGCTGAAGCCGCGCAAAGCCGGATGATCGAGAAGACTCTCGGCGAGGGAAGGCGGTGCGGCAGGGTCCGTGTCCACCACCAGAACGTCCGGATGTGCCACCACCACTTCTTCGAGCGGCAATTGGCCGAACTTGTCTGCGGGCAGACGCGTCGCGAGGTTGTCGAGGCCGGCACGGACCATCAGATCGTCCGCGAGCGAGGCCTTGCCCGCGGTGAAGCCGTTGGGGCGCAGGACAATGGCGGTGCGCGCCCGTCCGGAACGGGCCGGTAGCGCCGCGATCTCCGTCCGCATGCGAGAAATCATGGCCGCGCCGCGCTCCGGCTCGCCGATACGTTCGGCCACCTGTCGGATTTGCTCATAGGCCTCATCCAACGTCGTCGGCATGGGCAGTTCGAGGACCGGCACCCCAAGCCTGCGCAGCAAGTCGGACGTGGCGCGGGTGGTGAAGGCGCCGGTAATGACGAGATCCGGCTCCAGCGGAACGATTTCCTCGGCCAGCCCGCGATTGGTGGGCACGCCTTGCGCAAGAGCGGCGACATTGGAACTGCCGGGCTCACCGGCGAGAAAGGTGACCGAGGCGATGCGGTCGCGGTCCGCCAGCCGCAACAGCAATTCGTCGCCGCACAGATTGAGGGAGGCGATCCGCGCCGGCTTCGGTGGCCTCGTCTCTTCGGGTTGAGGCGAGCTAACCTGTTGTGCCGACGCCACAGCGGCGATCAGCAAGGCGAAAGCCGCAAGGCTCGCGCAGGCGCACCGCCCCCAGCCCCGCCTGCGCGGGCGGAGGAGGAGAGGGGGGCGGGCGGGCTTGCTCATGGGCCGCTCAGAAGGTGAAGCGAACGCCGCCATACGCGCCGAAGCCGGGCGCCAGGAAGCCGTTCGGATCTTCATAGGTCTCGTTGAACAGATTGTTGATGCGGCCATAGACGGTGGCATTTGGGCTCACCGCATAATTGGCCGCGAGGTTTAGGATAGTGTAGCCGGGCTGGTCCACATAATCGGAGGATAGCCGCACAATGTCCCACCAACTGGACACATAGATCAGCGTGGCGTTGAGGTTCAGCTTGTCGGTGGCCTGCCAGTCGGCGGTAACCGAAACCTTGTTGTTGGGCCGCCGCAGCAGGTTGCAGGTGTCCAGGGTGGCTGGGGCGCAGGCGCCGGCGGAGTAGCCCCCTCCCGGCGTGAAGGAGCCCTGTGCGTCCGTATAGGTATAGTCCACTCGCACCGAAAGCGTATCGGTGACCTGCACCGCCACGAAGGCTTCCACGCCCTTTGTGGTGGCCTGGGAGACGTTCACATAGGCATAGGTGACCGGATCGTAGCCGATGAGGTTCGTCAGGTTGTTGTGGAAATAAGTGGCGCCGAACGAGGCCCGGCCGTTCAGGACCTGCTGCTCGAAGCCCGCGTCCCAGCCGGTGCTTTCCTCGGGCTTCAGGTTGGGATTGCCGTAGACCGGGGCATAGAGCTGGTAGAGCGAGGGGGCGTTGAATCCGGTGCCGTAGGTGGCCTTCAGCTTGGTGCCCGTCTCCGGGATAAGATAAGCGGGCGCAATGCGATAGGTGGCATGGTCGCCATAGGTATCGTCGCTGTCGAAGCGCCCGTTAAGCGCTAGGAAGACGCGGTCACCCCAGGACGACTGGAGTTGGAGATAGGCGGCGGTGTCGCCATTGGAGGCGGAGAGTTCGCCCGAGCTGTAATAGCTCGACGACGTCATGCTCTCATTCTTGCGCTCGATGCCGCCCAACAGGGTCTGACCCGGCATGAAGGTCCAGGTGGAGCGTAGATAATAGGTCTGCATCTGGCCGTCATACGTGCCGTTTTCGGTCTGGTTCGGCCCTGTCGTGGGGCGCGACTGGTCAGTGGCCGAGACGCCGAAACTGCTCACCAGAGCCCCGTCCAGTGCCGTCCACACGCCCTCTGCCTTCCCCAGGAAGACGCGGGAGAAGGAGGTACTCGTCTGCATGGCCGGCATGGAGGAGAAAGTGGCCATGGAGAAAATGTCGGGCGTATAGGCCAACTGGCTATCGATATAGCGCCCGGTAAAATTGACCGAGAAATTCTCGGACAGGTCGAAGTCGAGGCGGCCGGAATAGGTCCAGTTGTCGAAGCTGTTGAAATTGGTGGGATAGCCGGGCGGCACCAGGCCCGGCGGCGTCACGGGAATTGAGGTGGAGGCGAAATGCCCGATATTGAAGGCATAGCCCACCTTGTCGGTGCCGCCGCTGACCCCAAGCGCCTGATTGAAGGTGCCGAGCGCGCCCGCCTCCACGAAGCCGTTGATCTTCGCCGGGCCGCTGCCGCGCTTGGTGGTAATGGAGATGACGCCGCCAATGGCATCCGAGCCATAAAGGCCGCTCTGAGGACCCCGCAGCACCTCGATGCGCGAGATGTCATTGGTCATGAGCTGGCCGAGATTGAACGTGCCGTCGGGCGAGGATGGGTCGGTCATGTCGACGCCGTCCACCAAGATCTTGACCTGGTTGGAATTGGTGCCGCGCATGAAAACGGAGGTGGTGCCGCCGGGTCCTCCGGTCTGAACCACGTTGAGGCCGGGCACGGACTGGAGCACGTCCGGAACGCTGCGCTCCTGGTTCCTGGAGATCTCGTCGGCGGTGATCACCGTGACGGAGCTTGCCACCTCGGAGGCGGGGGTGGCGGTGCCGGTCGCGCTGATGACAATCTGCGGCAGATCAATATCTGCACCAGCCTGGACCGCTGACTGGGCGCGCGCGGCCGTGGGTGCGAAAACCGGGACGAGTGAGGAGACGGCTACGGCCAGGAGTGCGGGCCGGGAAACGGCAAATGGGACGCGGGAAGGCATAAGGGCCTCGGGCGAGACGATGTGGCACGTCACCGCGGACGAGGCGGAAAGGGAGGATCCTTCCATTCGCCACCATCAGGACACCCCGCCCGACGTGCTCGCGTGTGACCACGGCTGACGGCAGGTCTCCTGGCTTGCGGGTCACCGTTCATTCGCCGCCTTCCCAGGCCCCGAGTGGCCCAGTGGCATCTGACGAAGAACTCGCCGCTCACAGTTGCGGGGGCAGCTGCAGATTCGGCGCGCAAGCACCTTCACCGCATTCCCTTTTGATCCCTTGCGGGAACCGTCACGGGCGACCCTAGGCGAGGCTGGCGGGAGGGTCAACCATCGGTTTGGCCACCCTCAGCTCTGCCGCGTCAAAGGCCTTTCCGTCGGCGCGGTCTTCTCGCTGGCGTCCCTGACATAATGGGGTGGGACCTCGGCGCCGCCCGTTGGCGCGGCACCACACTGCTGGAGCGCGTCCGTCGCGCAATCGAGCTGGAGTGAGAAACAGGCTGCCATGAAATATTCCACGCCGCGCAGCAGGGGCGGCAGGAGCTCCACCGTGCCCTGGTGGGCCGGAAGCCGGCGGATCAGCCCGGCATCCTCGGCCTCGCGCAGCATTTTCAGGACATGCGCGCGGGAGACGTCGAACTGGCGCGCCAGCCCTGCCACCGGAACCGGAACCGGTTGGCTCGGCGGGTAGGTGTCGCCTTCGCCGCCAGAATTATAGAGGCTGATGGCAATGAGAACCCCGGCATCCCGTTCCGCCAGCACCTCCATCTGGGGCGAATGTTCGAGAAGGCGGAAGCCGGCGCGGTACCGGTCGCCCTGATTGCGCACCAGTGCCGTGAGGAAGCCCGGCTCGCTCAGCCGGGCCAATGCTTCATCCGCGACCGAATCAAAGCGCGAAATGGCCGTGAGCATGGTCTTCCAGCGGCGCGTATATTCGGTGGTCATGCGCGGTGTGGGGACCAGGGGGCGCTGGCGCCTGTTCCCAGCCGCCCCAGATGTACAGGCATCCACATAGCCGGCCCAGCGCATCAAGGTGATGAGCGCCTTTGCGCGCCCCCGGCTGCACAGGTTGGTCTCCTCGCAGATGTCCGCGATTCGCGTGACCGTCAGGCCCACACCGTTCTCGTCAGGGCTGCTGGCTAGATAATAGCAAAGCAGTCCGAAGATGACCCGGCCCCGATCATTCATCAGCCGGTTCAGGAGCCGGTTGCCGTGATACATATCGAGGATGCCACGCGTGGCGATTTCCATCGCCTCGTGGAAGCGTGGATGAGCCATGAGAACGGGGATGCGCTCATCCGTGCGCCGCTTGATCTCGGCAAAACGGTGTGCCGTGTTCCTCTGTGCCGAGAGGTCATTCTGGGCCATTGCTATCCGCCACGCTCGGTTCCGCCCGACCCCCCGCAGGGCCTTCCAAGGTGAGCTATTATAGGTCGGTGGAGCCGGGGGAAGCGAGGGCTCAGGCGCTAATTTTGGTCAATAATCGCCGTTGAAAATCAGGGCTCTCACCGGTAACGCACAACAACTGACTGGGGCATTGCCTCTTAACCGCGAAAGGGAAAGTCATGTCCCTGTGGAATCGAAGCCTTTTTGCGATCGGCTTGGCCGGTGCGACGCTGCTGGGAGCGGTGCCGGGACATGCGGTGGTCTACTGCACCGGCCCCGGCGTTCCGGTGGGCTGCGTTGTGCGCCCGGCGCCTGTCGTGCACTGCACGCGTCCCGGCTATCCCGCCGGATGCGTTGCACGCGATGAGACGGGCGTGGGTGCTTTCCCCGGCGCAGGGGCGGGAGCTGCAGGTGCCGGCGTCCTTCCTGGTGCTGGATTTGGCGGTGCCGGTGCGGGTGCGGGCGTCGCTCCCGCAAATGCTGGCGGGCCGGTAAACCGGATGGGTGTGCGGTAAAAAGAGGAGAAGACACATGAAGACCGTTATTCTTGCTGCGGCCCTCAGCCTGGCCGCAACGGCCGCCTTGGCCGACAAGTCCGCGGCCACGGCCTGCGCGGCAAATCTGAGCGGCGACGCGAAGACCATCTACAATGCGGTCGCCCCGCAGATGGGTCCCGGCGCCTCGGTGCGCGACCTGGTTACCCAGCAGACCCGCGCCCTGGTCCAGGGTGGCACGATCTCGCAGGGCAATGCCCGCCCCGCTGCGGAGCAGGCCGGCCAGTGCCTGATGCTGTTCAATTCCTGAGCAGATCCCGCATCTTCACGGACAATGAAAAGGCCCCGGAGGCAATCGCCTCCGGGGCCTTTTCATTTCTGGTTCGTCTCCCAATGGCCACCATGCGGGCGCCTCGAGAGGGAGCGGCTCGCGCCGCTCACTCCGGGATCAGCGGCGAGGCGCACGCCCCAGCAGCGAGGCCATTTCCGCCTCCAGGTCCTCGAACGGGTCGATGGACGCCGCCTCCTTTGCTGCCTTTTCCTTTTCTGGATCAGCATGCGGCTCCGCGCGCGGGGGCTCGCTCTCTCCACCATGATGGAAGGCTTCATGCTCTGCCCCAACCAGGGAAGCGGCGGCCGGCATCGAAGCAGGCACCAAATCGTTCCCGGCCATGGGAGCGACGCTCGCCTCGCCAGAGACCTCCTGCGCGAGCGTCAACTCCAGTTCACGCATGAGATCCGTCTCAAGGTTCAGGCCGGCCTCCATCTCAATGAGAGCGAGCGTTTCCTCGGAGATAGGCGATGCCGCCTGGGGCTCGGGCTCAACCACGCGGACTGGCGGGGCGGTGTTGAGGTCCGAAACGGCGTCGGTGTCCTCCTCCGCTTCCGGCATCACCGTGTGAGAATCCATCCGGTCGGATGAGGCGGAAGCCTGCTCTTCTGCCACATCCGGCTCCAGTGACGGAGCCACAACCACCTCGGGCGGCAGAGGTGCGGCACGGAACGGACTCGCAGGGCGGGCCGCTGCCGGCTTTGAGGGCGGCGGCACGAAAGGTGGAACAGGCGGGGCAGCGGGACGGCTGCCGAAGGTGGACGGCGGGAACGTCGCCGTCGGGCGTGCTGTCCGCTCAGGCGCCGGGGGCTCAATGGACGGCTTCGGCTTGGCGGGAGCCTCGTCATCGCCATCCTTGGGCGCATGGAGGGCCTTGTCCAGAGAGGTCTGAAGTCGGGCAGACAGCTCTCCGAGCTTGGGCTCGGCACGGGCTGCCGGCTCGCGGACAGCGCGACCGAAATTGAACACCGGCGCGCGGCGCGCGGGCGGAGTGGCAGGTGTCTCGGTGGCCGGGACGGCAGGCTCCGGTGTTGGGGCCACGTCCAGCTTGGGTTCGAGCCTGAACTCGATTTTGGAATCGGCCTTTTCGAGTGTCGGCTCGATCTTGGTCTCGATCTTGGGCTCGATCTTTTCCTCGGTCTCCGCGGCGGCAGGGCTGTCTCCCAGAAGATCCTCAATCTTCAGTTCCGCCTTGGCTGCGGGCATCTCCACCGGCCGGCTTTCCGCAACGGGGACCGCCGGCATGTCGAACTTGGGCTCTGCCTTGGCCGGCGGGGTCGCCTTGGTCGGCGCGGTCATATGAGCCGGGACGGAGGACTTGGGCTCGGGCGTGAAGGCCGGCTCAATCCTCGGCGCGGGGGGCGGCAGATCTGCTCCCTCAGCCGCGAGGGGGATTGCTTCAGGCGTGGATAGCGTTTCACGAGCCACACGCGGTGCCGACTCAGAGGCGACGGCTTCAGGGGCCGGCGTCACAGGCTCTGCCGGGATGACCAACTCCGCAATCGCCGGCTCCGCCTTGGCTTCGGGCGCTGGAGCCGGTGCGGCGCCTCCCGTAGGGGCGGCGACTTCCGCAGATTCGACGGGGGCCGACTCGGCAGCCGGCGCGGGGGCGGGCGGCGCATCGTCCTTGAGGGCGTCCTTGGCAGCGAATACCGGCGAGGAATGCGTCTCGTCCTTTACCGGCTCCTGCGGGGTGATGCCGACAGGGCGCACGGATGCGGTTCGCTCCTCAATGCGCGGCTCTGCCTTGGGCGTGGGCTTGCGCGATTCGAAAACCCGTTTTGCCGCGGAGAAGGTCGAGGCCGCAGCCCCCATCGCGACCGGCGCGTCGCCGGTAGCGGCGGGAGCCGCCGGCCCATCGGCCTCGGTACGCGCCGCGACCGGGCGTCGCAAGGCCGCGAAACGGGACGCAGCGGGGGCCGGAGGCTCGGCAATAGGAGGAGCCTTGGCGGCGGGCGTCTCCGTGGGAACGGGCGACGCGGCAGTCGAATCCGACATGCCGGCGCTCCCGGGATTGGGCGCCATCAGGGGAGGCGTGACGGGCGCGCGGCGCAGGAGGGTCGTCTCGCGCTGGGGAAGGACGTCGCGGCCGGCCTCCCGAAGGGGAAGTGCCTCGCGCGCCTGGGTCTGTTCCCTCTGCAGGCCGCGGGGAATGCTGGGCTCCACGACAAGATCGCGGTTGCCGCCAATGAGCAGGAGATGCTCCACGTCATCCCGGCGCACAAGGATAAGGCGCCGCTTCTGATCAACGGGTACGCTGTCCATGACCGCGAGTCGGGCCTGGCGCGAGCGCCCGCCGGGGCCGCGCCCTCGACCGCTCAAGGCCCGAACGATCACCACGGTCAGACCGAGAAGCACCACGATCACCACCGTTGCGATCGCCAGGCGCACCGGCAGTTCCAGATGCGTGCCAAGGAGATCCTGCAACATAACTCTTCCTCATTGCTGCGCGCCGATGGTCCGGCACCGGCCATAGCGTGTTACCTACATACAACACGACGCGGTCGCGACGCAGGCACTCATACCAAGAAAATCTTGACGAGCATGGCCGGATTTCAATCAATGCCGCACCAATGCGTTAAAATCCAGGAGCCGAAGTGTCGGGAGAGCAGCGCACGCGGCGCGACAGGAAGGCTTCTGCCATGAGCAAGGACCCGCGCGACGCCGGGGCACAGCCTTCCAAAGGCACATTCCGCCCGAAGATGCCACGATTCCAGCGTCTGACCGTTGGGCTGGCCTCGTTCGCCGGTGGTTTGGTCGCCGTGATTCTGCAGAGCGGGAGTGGACCGGTTCTCACGGCTGTCATGGTCGGCTTCGCCGCAATCGGGGTTTTCTCCATCATAACGACGTCCGCGCGCCTGCTGCGCGGAGACGAGCGGCGCAACGAGGAACTGGCACGTTCCCTCCTGGCCGCCACCGGCGATGCTATTGCGGTGGTCGAAGACGGAGAGCGCCTCGTCGAGGTCAACGGGCCCTATCTGCGCCTCACGCGCGCCCGGGAGACCCAGGCGCCGACACCCGAACGCTTCCTCAGCCGGATTCCCGGCGCGCAGGCCCCGATGGCGATGCTGCTGCGCTCCATTTCGGAAGGCGTGCACGTCAACCAGTTCTTCCCCTTCGATCCGGAGCCCGACGGACGGCGCCTCACCGTTGGCGTCTACCCGCTGGAGGGCGCACGGCGTGTGCTGTGGGTGCTTACCGTCACCGATCCCGAGGGCGGCCGGGCGGTTGCACCCGCTGCCGATCGCCAGCGCCCCGCAATTCCCGTGCCGCTTGCCCTCGCCGAGGCCGACGGCGCGCGCGTGCTTGCCGAATTGTGGGAGACCGCGCCTGTGGGCCTCCTGCTTCTGAGGGGGGAAGCGGCGCGGCTGCCCAACGGCACCTGCGCCCATTTTCTCGGTTATGACCTTGCAGAATGGGGCCAGGACCTTTTGCCGCTCGAGGAGGTGGTGGACCCCGTGCATCACGCCGCCGTGCGAGAGGCCATCGCGCAGGGCAGCACCCCGGCGGACGGATTGGATGTGGATCTGGTCTGCCGTGACGGCACCGTGTTTGCCAGCCGGCTCTGGATCAACGGCACCGCCGGTGGGGATTGCATCGCCGCCTTTGTGCCGCGGAGCGCCACCCGCGCGATGGCGGGGCAGGAAAGTGTCGCCCCCGCCGTCGCGGCAGCCGCCGCCCCTGTTGCTGCGGCCCCCTCGGAAACCCGTCGTAGCGCCGGTGCCGACGCCGTTTTCTTCTCCCGGTCGCCCCTCGCCATGGCGATGGTGGATCGGGCGGGTCGGGTGGTCGAAGCCAATGGCAGCTTCTCGCGCCTGTTTGCCGGCGCCGCCGCCCAGTTGATCGAGACGCGCCTCGACCAACTGGTGAGCGAGCGGGACGCCGCGGCAGTGGACCGCCTTGTCAAGGATATGATGGCCGGCGCCGCCCAGCCCGCGCCCGTGGAAGTGAACGTAGCCGGCGAGGGCGGACGGTCCGCGCGCCTTTATGTCTCGACCCTGGGGCCAACCGTGCCCGGCCTGGCGGTCTATGCGGTGGACACAACCGCACAGCGGGCCCTGGAGGTGCAGTTTGCTCAGTCCCAGAAGATGCAGGCCATCGGCCAGCTGGCCGGCGGCGTGGCGCACGACTTCAACAATGTGCTCACCGCCATCCTGGGCTATTGCGACCTGCTCCTGACCAACCACCGGCCGAGCGACCCCTCGTTCCCGGACATCATGCAGATCAAGCAGAATGCCAACCGGGCCGCCGGCCTCGTGCGGCAACTGCTCGCCTTCTCCCGGCGCCAGACGCTGCGGCCGCAGGTCATCCAGCTGACCGACGTGATCTCCGAACTGTCCATGCTCCTGCGTCGCCTCATCGGTGAGCGGATCACGCTGGACGTGCAGCATGGGCGCGACCTGTGGCCCGTGAAGGTGGACGTGAACCAGTTCGAGCAGGTGATCGTTAATCTGGCAGTGAATGCCCGCGATGCCATGTCCGGCGGCGGCGTTCTCACGTTGCGCACCGCCAACGTGACGGCCGCCGACACCGCCGCCTATTCGGATGGGTCCCTGGCGCCGGCCGATTATGTGCTGATCGAGGTGACCGATACCGGCAGCGGCATCCCTGCCGGCATCATTGACAAGATTTTCGAGCCGTTCTTTTCCACCAAGGAGGTGGGCAAGGGGACCGGCCTTGGCCTGTCGACGGTCTATGGAATCGTCAAGCAGACGGGCGGCAACATTCTGGTGCAGAGCCGGGAAGGGGAAGGAACGACCTTCCGGGTCTTCCTGCCACGCTATGAGGCCAGCGAGACCGAGGAGGCCCCACCCACGCCCGAGCCCGAGGCGCGTACCGGAGACCTCACCGGCCAGGCGACCGTGCTCTTGGTGGAAGACGAGGACGCGGTTCGGGCGTTTGCGTCCCGCGCCTTGTCCGCGCGCGGCTACAACGTGGTCGCGGCCGCGAGCGGGGCGGAGGCCTTGCAGGCCTATGAAGAGTCCAGCACGCGGATCGAGCTCGTGGTGTCTGACGTGGTGATGCCGGAGATGGACGGCCCCACGCTCCTGCGGGAGCTGCGTGCCAGGGATCCCAATCTGAAGGTCATCTTCATTTCGGGATATGCGGAAGAGGCATTCTCAAAGAACTTGCCCGAGGGGGAGAAATTCTCCTTCCTGCCCAAGCCCTTCACGCTGAAGCAACTGGTCGCCGCGGTGAAAGAGGCCACCCGGCGCTGAGCAGGAGAATCGCATCCGCGATGGGCCGGTCCTCTACCGGCCAATGGTCTTGCTTCCGCCCAGATGCAGTGTTTCCTTGATCGGCGCCGATGCGAGGTCAAGGCATGACCGGCCGGATGGCCTGATCTGCGTGCATTGCAGCGCGCAGGGCCGGAGCCGGCGCCGAGCATTCCGGCCACGCCAAGGGTTGATGCGCGCCGTGTGTGACTGCAAAGCCAATTGGCTGCAGGATTTGTCGCGATGCAGCAGCGGATGCCCCAAAGGTATTCCGCAGCTTGCTCTTGCCTCCCATCTGGCGCTGCGATAAGCCTCGCTCACCCGTTTCGAATTCCTCCAACCGAGGCCGGCGCGGTAACGCTTCAGGCGGATCGCCCATGCGCCCCGAGGTGCGGACAATGGAACACTTGCTCCAGGACTACCTTCCGGTGGTCATTTTCATCGGGGTGTCGCTCGTCATCGGGCTCGCTCTTCTGGTGGCGCCCTTTCTCGTCGCCTATCGCAACCCGGACCCCGAGAAGCTCTCCGCTTATGAGTGCGGCTTCAACGCGTTCGACGATGCGCGCATGACGTTCGACGCCCGGTTCTACCTGGTGGCGATTCTCTTCATCATCTTCGACCTGGAAGTGGCCTTCCTGTTTCCGTGGGCCATCACCTTCGGTGGTCTCGGCGACCTCGGCTTCTGGTCGATGATGCTGTTCCTCGGCGTGCTGACCGTCGGGTTCATTTACGAGTGGCGCAAGGGAGCGCTCGAATGGGATTGACCCCTGCCGATTCCAAGCCGCTGGTCGCCCCTGCGCCGAAGGGCATCATCGATCCTTCGACCGGGCGTCCCGTGGGTGCGGACGACCCCTTCTTCCGCGAGATCAATTCCGAGCTCGCGGACAAGGGCTTCCTCATCACCACCGCGGACAATCTCATCACCTGGGCGCGCACCGGCTCGCTCATGTGGATGACGTTCGGCCTCGCCTGCTGCGCGGTCGAGATGATGCAGGTTTCGATGCCGCGCTATGACGTGGAGCGCTTCGGCTTTGCGCCGCGCGCCTCGCCGCGTCAGTCGGACGTGATGATCGTCGCCGGCACGCTGACCAACAAGATGGCGCCGGCTCTGCGCAAGGTCTATGACCAGATGCCCGAGCCGCGTTACGTGATCTCCATGGGCAGCTGCGCCAATGGTGGCGGCTACTATCACTATTCCTATTCGGTTGTGCGCGGCTGTGACCGTGTGGTGCCGGTGGACATTTATGTGCCGGGCTGCCCGCCGAGCGCTGAGGCGCTCCTCTATGGCGTGTTGCTGCTGCAGAAGAAAATCCGCCGCGTCGGCACCATCGAACGCTGATCGCCGCTTGAGACCGCGGGCGGCGCCTTGGCTCCGCTTTGCTCGGGGAAGACGCAGATGGACGAGACCCTGAAGGACCTTGCGGTCCATATTTCCGGTGCGCTGGGCGAAGCCGTGCTCGCCTCGCACATCGCCTATGGCGAGCTGACGCTCGAGGTGGACCGGGAGCAGATCGTCAAGGTCGCGACCTTCCTGCGCGACGATCCGAGCTGCCTGTTCGCCTGCATCGTGGACGTGTGCGGGGTGGACTATCCGGCCCGCCCGCAGCGCTTCGACGTGGTCTATCACCTCTTGTCCCTGAAGCAGAACCTGCGCATCCGCCTGAAGGTGGCGACCGACGAGGACAGCACGGTGCCGTCCATCTGCGGCGTCTATCACGGCGCCAATTGGTTCGAGCGGGAGGCCTACGACATGTATGGCATCCTGTTCACGGGCCATCCTGAACTGCGCCGCCTGCTGACCGACTACGGCTTCGACGGCTATCCGCTGCGCAAGGACTTCCCCCTCACGGGCTATGTGGAAGTGCGCTATGACGACGAGGCCAAGCGCGTGGTTTACGAGCCGGTGCGTCTGATGCAGGAGTTCCGCAAGTTCGACTTCCTCTCCCCCTGGGAAGGAACGGACTATGTGCTGCCCGGCGACGAAAAGGCTTCGGGCCAGCCCGGCGCCCCGAAGGCCGGCTGAAGGAGCGACCCATGGCCCACACTCTCGATAGCCCCCGGCCCGACGCTCCGGTCCGCAACTTCCAGATCAATTTCGGCCCGCAGCATCCGGCGGCCCACGGCGTGCTCCGCCTCGTGCTGGAGCTCGATGGCGAGGTGGTGGAGCGGGTCGATCCGCATATCGGCCTTCTGCATCGCGGCACCGAAAAGCTCATTGAGGCCAAGACCTATCTCCAGGCTGTGCCCTATTTTGATCGGCTCGATTACTGCGCGCCGATGAACCAGGAGCACGCTTATTGCTTGGCGGTGGAAAAGCTGCTGGGCATTGAAGTGCCCAAGCGGGGCCAGCTGATCCGGGTGCTCTACTCGGAAATCGGGCGCCTGCTGTCGCACCTCTTGAACGTCACCACGTTCGCCATGGACGTGGGCGCGCTCACCCCCCCGCTCTGGGGCTTCGAGGCCCGCGAAAAGCTCATGGTCTTCTATGAGCGCGCCTCCGGCAGCCGCATGCATGCGGCCTATTTCCGGCCCGGCGGCGTGCACCAGGACCTGCCGACGGAGCTGGTCCAGGACATCGGCACCTTCTGCGAGAGCTTCTACAGCCTGCTGGATGATCTGGATGCCCTCGTCACCGGCAACCGCATCTTCAAGCAGCGCACCGTCGATATTGGTGTGGTGAGCCTGGAGGACGCGCTGTCGTGGGGCTTTTCCGGCGTGATGGTGCGCGGCTCAGGCGCAGCCTGGGACCTTCGCCGTGCCCAGCCCTATGAATGCTATTCCGAGCTGGATTTCGATATCCCCGTGGGCAAGCACGGTGACTGCTACGATCGCTATGTGGTCCGCATGGAAGAGATGCGGCAGTCCACCAAGATCATGCAGCAGTGCGTGTCGCGGCTTCTGAAGGAGCCTGGCCCCGTCTCCACGACCGATCACAAGATCTCTCCGCCCAAGCGCGGCGAGATGAAGCGGTCGATGGAAGCCCTCATTCACCACTTCAAGCTATACACGGAAGGCTTCCATGTTCCCGAAGGGGATGTGTACGCGGCCGTTGAAGCACCGAAGGGTGAGTTCGGCGTCTATCTGGTGGCTGACGGCACAAATAAGCCGTACCGCTGCAAGATCCGCGCTCCGGGCTTCGCCCATCTCCAGGCCATGGACTTCCTGTGTCGCGGGCACATGCTCGCCGACGTTTCGGCGGTGCTGGGCTCCCTCGACATCGTGTTCGGGGAGGTGGATCGGTGAAAGCTCTTCTCGCCAGCGCCGTTCTTGTGTCGCTTGCCTGCGGCGCCGCCCATGCGGCTGATGCTGCAGGCCGCTCAACCATTGACGTGGTGGTGCCCGTTGGCACCCCGGCCGAACCGCCGAAGGCGATCGTGGTGGAGCGCATCACCATGTACAGCCTCCTGACGGGCGGCTGGCAACCGGTGGATGCGGCCGTCATCCCCGCGTCCGGGGTGCCGGGTACAAGGGGCAGCTTCGCCCATACGGACGGCTACGCCATCAAGCTCTACAAGGATGGCGTCTACGCCTATTGCGGCATCGCCCAGGTGGGTGGTGCCTATAATGATTGTCGCATTGCCGGCTCGGGAACCCGCTGATGTCCGTTCGCCGCCTCGCCGCCGAACAGCCCGAAAGCTTCGCCTTCACGGCGGAGAACGAGGCCTGGATCGTGCGCCAGATTTCCAAGTATCCCGAGGGCCGGCAGGCCAGCGCGGTCGTTCCGCTGCTGTGGAAGGCGCAGGAGCAGGCCGGCGGCTGGCTGCCTGAGCCCGCAATCCGCGCGGTGGCTGATCGCCTCGGCATGGCGCACATCCGCGTGCTGGAGATCGCCACCTTCTACACCATGTTCAACCTTGAGCCGGTTGGTCGGCACTTCGTGCAATTGTGCGGTACCACGCACTGCATGATGCGCGGCTCCGAAGAGCTCAAGGAGGTCTGCCGCCGCAAGATCGGGCCGGAGCGTCACGTCAGTGAGGACGGTGCGCTGTCCTGGCTCGAGGTGGAATGCCTGGGCGCCTGCGCAAACGCTCCCATGGCCCAGATCAATTACGACTATTACGAAGACCTTACGCCTGAGAACCTCGAGGCGCTGCTCGATGACTTGCGGGCCGGTCGACCGGTGAAGACCGGCTCCCAGATCGGCCGGACGGCGTCGTCCCCGGTCCTCGGACTGACCTCCCTCACCGATCCGAGCCTTTATACGCGGGGGTCCTCGGCGTCCGCGCCCCAGGGCGGCCACAGCGGCGAGACCGGCGATCTTCAGCAGGCCGGGCGGCCGAGCACGGCGGTCGAGACGCCGGTGGATCCCCTGGGCGCCGCCTCTGCCAGCCAGGAAAAGGCTGAGGACGGCAAGGATGCCCGCGAGAAGCGGGAAGACGTGGCCGATGCCGCCAAGGCATCCAGCCCCGAGGTGACCGGGTCCGAGCGCGAGCCGCTCAAGACCGGCACCGGCGTGCGCGATCCGGAGGTGTGAGAGATGCTCCAGGACAAGGACCGGATCTTCACCAACCTTTACGGCATTCATGATTTCGGCCTGAAGGGCGCTCTGGCGCGCGGCAACTGGGACGGCACCAAGGCGATCCTGGAAAAGGGTCGCGACTGGATCATCAACGAGATGAAGGCGTCGGGCCTGCGCGGCCGTGGCGGCGCCGGCTTCTCGACCGGCATGAAGTGGTCCTTCATGCCCAAGCAGTCCGATGGGCGCCCCCACTATCTGGTGGTGAACGCGGACGAATCCGAGCCCGGCACCTGCAAGGACCGGGAGATCATGCGCAACGATCCGCACACGCTGATCGAAGGCTGCCTGATCGCCTCCTTCGCCATGGGGGCTCATGCCGCCTACATCTATGTGCGCGGCGAATATGTGCGCGAGCGCGAACGTCTCGAAGCTGCCATTGACCAGGCCTATGAGGCAAAGCTCATCGGCAAGGACAATGTGCACGGCTACCCCTTCGACCTCTATGTGCATCACGGTGCCGGCGCCTATATCTGCGGCGAAGAGACGGCGCTGATCGAGAGCCTGGAAGGCAAGAAGGGCATGCCGCGGCTGAAGCCGCCTTTCCCCGCCAATATGGGCCTTTATGGCTGCCCGACCACGGTCAACAACGTGGAATCCATCGCCGTGGCGCCGGAAATCCTGCGTCGCGGCGCGGCTTGGTTCGCCGGCATCGGCCGCCCCAACAATGTGGGCACCAAGCTGTTTGGCATCATGGGCCATGTGAACACGCCGTGCGTGGTTGAGGATGCCATGGGCATCACCTTCCGCGAACTGGTGGAGAAGCACGGCGGCGGCATTCGCGGTGGCTGGGACAATCTGCTCGCCATCATTCCCGGCGGCGCCTCCTGCCCGTTGGTGCCTGCGGCGGCCTGCGAAGACCTGATCATGGACTTCGACGGGTTGCGCGGGGCGAAGTCCTCGTTTGGAACCGCCGGCTGCCTTGTGATGGACAAGTCCACGGACATCGTCCGCGCCATCACGCGCATCTCATACTTCTTCAAGCATGAGAGTTGTGGCCAGTGCACGCCGTGCCGCGAGGGCACCGGTTGGATGTGGCGCGTGCTGAGCCGCATGGCGGAAGGCCGGGCGCAGAAGCGCGAGATCGACGTGCTGCTGGAAGTGACCACCCAGATCGAGGGTCACACCATCTGCGCGCTGGGCGATGCGGCGGCGTGGCCGGTTCAGGGCCTCATCCGCAACTTCCGCGGCGAAATCGAGAAGCGGATCGACCAGTATTCTGCCAATCCGCATCCGGATCCGGTGCCGGTCGCGGCGGAGTGAATATGTCGCGCCTTCTGCGCGGCTGCCCGGTGTTGGCCTCGGCGGACATACCTGCCGCGGTCGACTGGTACAGGGAGCGCCTCGGGTTCGAGGTGCGCAGGACGGGGCCGGATTACGGCATCGTCGAGAAGGATGGTGTCGAGCTGCACTTCTGGCCCTGCCAGGATCGCAGCATCGCTGAAAATACGTCGGCCTATCTCCGGGTGGACGACGTGGACCGCTTGCACGCCAGTTTTGAGGGAGCGCGCGAAGGCGGGCGCATCTCGGAAGTGGCAGACCGCGCATGGGGCATGCGCGAATTCTATGTCTGGGACCCGGATGGAAACCTGTTGCGCTGCGGCGCGCCGGTTGCCGGATCGGGCCCGGTCTGAGACGAGGGAAGTTAGATGGCGAAGATCGTCGTCGACGGCACAGAGGTTGACGTCCCGGCCGAGTTCACGCTGCTTCAGGCGTGCGAGGTGGCCGGGGTCGAGATTCCGCGCTTCTGCTTCCATGAACGGCTGTCCATTGCCGGCAATTGCCGCATGTGCCTGGTCGAGGTGAAGGGCGGCCCGCCCAAGCCCACCGCCTCCTGCGCCATGGCCGTGAAGGATTTGCGTCCCGGACCCAACGGCGAGCCGCCCGTGGTGCTGACCAAGAGCCCCATGGTGAAGAAGGCGCGCGAAGGGGTGATGGAGTTCCTGCTCATCAACCACCCGCTGGATTGCCCCATCTGCGACCAGGGCGGCGAGTGCGACCTGCAGGATCAGGCCATGGCCTATGGCGTGGACAGTTCCCGCTTTGCGGAGAACAAGCGCGCCGTGGAGGACAAGTATATCGGCCCGCTGGTGCGGACCTCCATGAACCGGTGCATTCATTGCACCCGCTGCGTGCGCTTCACCACGGAAGTGGCTGGCGTCGCGGATCTCGGTGCCATCGGGCGCGGCGAGGACATGGAGATCACCACCTATCTCGAGCACGCCATGCGCTCGGAGATGCAGGGCAATGTGGCTGACCTCTGCCCGGTGGGTGCGCTCACCCACAAGCCTCAGGCGTTCCATGCCCGGCCCTGGGAAATGGTGAAGACCGAGTCCATCGACGTGATGGACGCGGCTGGCTCCAACATCCGCATCGACACGCGCGGCCGCGAGGTCATGCGCATCCTCCCGCGCACCCATGAGGTGGTGAACGAGGAGTGGATCTCGGACAAGACCCGCTACGTGTGGGACGGCCTGAAGACCCAGCGCCTCGATCGGCCTTACGTGCGTCAGGGCGGCCGCCTCGTGCCGGCCAGCTGGAGCCAAGCGTTTGACGCCATCGCCGCCAAGGTGAAGGGCGTCAAGGGCGACCGCATCGGCGCCATCGTGGGCGACCTTGCCACCGTGGAAGAAGCGTTTGCGCTGAAGATGCTGGTGGAGAAGCTGGGGTCCGCCAGCATCGACTGCCGCCAGGACGGCGCCGCGCTGGATCCGTCTCTCGGCCGCGCCACCTACGTGTTCAATCCGTCCATCGCCGGCATCGAGGACGCGGACGCGATCCTCTTGGTGGGGACCGATCCGCGCCATGAGGCGTCCGTGATCAATGCCCGCATCCGCAAGCGCTGGCGGGCCGGGGGCCTGAAGGTGGGTCTGGTGGGGACCCAGGTCGACCTGACCTATCCCTATGAGTATCTGGGCGCCGGCCCGGACAGCCTCGCTGAAATCGCTGGCAATTCGGGCTTCGCCGAAATTCTGCGTGGCGCCGAGCGTCCCATGGTCATTGTGGGGCAGGGCGCCCTGGCCCGGGCGGACGGTGCCGCGGTTCTCGCACTGGCGGCCAAGGTCGCGGCGAGTGTCGGAGCGGTGAAGGAAGGCTGGAACGGCTTCGCGGTGCTCCACACGGCCGCCGCGCGGGTTGGCGCGCTGGATGTGGGTTGCGTTCCGGGGGCAGGGGGCAAGGATGCCGCCGCCTTGGCTGCGGCTGGCGGGGCGGATGTCCTGTTCCTCCTGGGAGCCGACGAGATCGAGGTCGCTCCGGGGGCCTTCGTGGTCTATGTGGGCACCCATGGTGATCGCGGTGCCCATCGGGCGGATGTGATCCTTCCCGGCGCGGCCTATTCCGAGAAGCCGGGCCTCTATGTGAACACCGAGGGCCGAGTGCAGTTCGCCAACCGCGCCGCCTTCCCGCCTGGCGATGCCCGGGAGGATTGGGCCATCCTGCGTGCGCTTTCCGAAGCGCTCGACAAGACGCTGCCGTTCGACACCCTGTTTGCGCTGCGCGCCGCAGCGATTGCGGCTTTTCCGCACCTGGCCCGTCTCGACGTGGTGGAAGCTGCCGATCCGGCGGCGCTTTCCGCCCTGGCCGGGGCACAGGGGACGCTCGACAAGGCGCCGTTCGGACTTGCGGTGCGCGACTTCTACCTCACCAACCCCATCGCCCGCGCATCCGCCATCATGGCCGAATGCTCGGCGCTGCGGATCGGTGGTACCGCAGTTGCGGCGGAGTGAAGCCGATGCGCAGGGGCATCGGCTTTGAGGATCTGGTGCGCGGCATCACGCGCGCCGCACATGTGATGACTGCGACCGGCCAGGCGGCCGAGTCGTGCGAGGCGTGAGGGGCAGGAAGAACCAATGACCTGGCTGGACACCCTTCTGAAGGTCGCGATCATCGTGGGGCAGAGCCTTGCCCTGCTGGTGGCGCTGCTGATCTTCATCGCCTTCATCCTGCTGGCCGATCGCAAGATCTGGGCGGCGGTTCAACTGCGCCGTGGCCCGAACGTGGTGGGTCCCTTCGGCCTGCTGCAATCCTTCGCCGACCTCTTGAAGTTCGTGCTGAAGGAGCCGGTGATCCCGTCGGGCGCCAATAAGGCGTTGTTCCTGCTGGCGCCGCTGGTGACCTGTGTGCTCTCTCTGGCCGCCTGGGTGGTGGTACCGCTCGCGGATGGCTGGGTGATTGCCGACCTGAATGT
The DNA here is from genome assembly GCF_017742835.1 of Aquabacter sp. L1I39. Classification (GTDB taxonomy): domain Bacteria; phylum Pseudomonadota; class Alphaproteobacteria; order Rhizobiales; family Xanthobacteraceae; genus L1I39. The sequence goes on along the minus strand of NZ_CP072392.1, from coordinate 5,201,247 downwards.
GGGCATCCTCTATATCTTCGCCATCTCGTCGCTGGGTGTGTACGGCATCATCATGGGCGGGTGGGCTTCGAACTCGAAGTATCCGTTCCTGGCGTCCCTGCGCTCTGCCGCGCAGATGGTGTCCTATGAGGTGTCCATCGGCTTCGTGATCATCACCGTCCTGATGTGTGCGGGCTCTCAAAATCTGTCGCAGATCGTGATGGCGCAGTCTGGGCCCTACGGCTTCCTGCACTGGTACTTTCTGCCGCTGCTGCCGATGTTCGTGATCTTCTTCGTCTCGGCACTGGCCGAGACGAACCGTCCGCCCTTCGATCTGGTGGAAGCGGAATCCGAACTCGTCGCCGGATTCATGACCGAGTACGGCTCGACCCCCTATCTGCTCTTCATGCTCGGCGAGTACGTGGCCATCATGACCATGTGCGCCATGGGCACGATCCTGTTTCTGGGTGGCTGGCTGCCCCCGCTGCCCTTCGCGCCCTTCACCTGGGTGCCGGGTTTGGTGTGGTTCGTGCTGAAGCTCTGCTTCATGTTCTTTCTGTTCGCCATGGCCAAGGCCATGGTGCCCCGCTATCGCTATGACCAGTTGATGCGTCTGGGCTGGAAGGTGTTCCTGCCCATCTCGCTGGTAGCCGTGGTGGTGGTCGCTGGCGTGCTTCACTTCACGGGGAACGCGCCGCAATGACCTCGCACGTCCTCCCGACCGCATCTTATCGGAGCTGAGCCATGAAGCTCGACCAGGCGGCCCGCGCCCTCCTTCTGACGGAGTTTCTCTCCGGCTTCGTCCTCGCCATGCGCTATTTCTTCAAGCCCAAGGCGACGATCAACTATCCGTTCGAGAAGAACCCCATCTCGCCGCGCTTCCGCGGCGAGCACGCGCTGCGGCGCTATCCCAATGGCGAAGAGCGCTGCATCGCATGCAAGCTGTGCGAGGCCATCTGCCCGGCGCAGGCCATCACCATCGAGGCTGGCCCGCGCCGCAATGACGGCACCCGCCGCACCACCCGTTACGACATCGACATGGTGAAGTGCATCTATTGCGGCTTCTGCCAGGAAGCCTGCCCGGTGGACGCCATCGTCGAGGGTCCGAATTTCGAGTTCGCCACGGAAACCCGCGAAGAACTCTATTACGACAAGGAAAAGCTGCTGGCGAACGGCGACCGGTGGGAGCGCGAGATCGCGCAGTCCATCGCGCTCGACGCGCCTTACCGCTGAACGGGGCGCCCGCTTTGGAGCGGGCATTCAGGGATCACGGCGCCCGCGTCCTGCGGATGCCTTAGATAGTGGACGTTGGTCATGGCTACGGGCTATCGACGGACCGGCTGCCGCCTGCGGCGCCCGGCCATCGGCGCGAAGGGATCCGGCGCGAGCGCGCCACGCAAGGGGGAGCTCGGCGCATGAGTGTCGCGGCATTATTTTTCTATCTCTTCGCGTTCGTGCTCGTGGCGTCCGCCTTCATGGTCATCGCCTCGCGCAATCCGGTGCAGTCCGTGCTGTTCCTGATCCTGTGCTTCGTCAACGCGGCGGGCCTCTTCATCCTGATTGGCGCAGAGTTTCTCGCGCTCATCCTGGTGGTGGTCTATGTGGGGGCGGTGGCGGTGCTCTTCCTCTTCGTCGTCATGATGCTGGACGTCGATTTCGTGGAGCTGCGGCAGGGCTTCCTGCAATACCTGCCCATCGGCATGGTGGTCGGCGCCATCTTCCTTGCGGAACTGGTGCTGGTGGCAAGTTCCTGGGTGTTCGGCACCTCGCTGCCCTCGACACCCATGCCATCCGGCGGCCAGGCGGTGAGCAATGTACGGGCCCTCGGTCAGGTGCTTTACACCGACTATGTCTACTTCTTCGAAGCGGCCGGGATGGTGCTGCTGGTGGCGATGATCGGCGCCATCGTGCTGACACTGCGCCACAAGGCCAATGTGAAGCGTCAGAACATCGCGGACCAGGTCGCGCGTACGCCGGAGGCCGCCATGGAGGTGGTCAAGGTCAAGCCCGGTCAGGGCATCTGAGGAGGGAAAGATGGCTGTTGGACTTTCCCACTACCTGATCGTTGCCGCGATCCTGTTCACCTTCGGCACGCTGGGCATCTTCCTCAACCGGAAGAACGTGATCGTCATTTTGATGTCCATCGAGCTGATCCTGCTCGCTGTGAACATCAACCTCGTGGCCTTCTCGGTGTTCCAGGGCAATCTGGTCGGGCAGGTGTTTGCGCTCCTGATCCTGACCGTCGCGGCCGCCGAGGCGGCCATCGGCCTCGCCATCCTCGTGGTGTTCTACCGCAACCGCGGTTCGATCGCCGTCGAAGACATCAACGCCATGAAGGGCTGAGGCCATGTATCAGGCGATCGTCTTTCTCCCCCTCATCGGCTTTCTGATCGCTGGCCTGTTCGGCCGGGTGATCGGGGCGCGGGCGTCCGAGGTTGTGACCACCTCGTTCCTCTTCATTTCCTGCGTGCTGGCCTGGGTGGTCTTCTTCAATGTGGGCTTCGGCGGGCACGACGCCCGCGTGCAGGTGCTGCAGTGGATCTATGTGGGCGACCTCAAGATCGACTGGGCGCTGCGTGTCGACACGCTCACGGCCATGATGCTCATCGTGGTGACCACGGTGTCTTCGCTCGTGCATCTCTACTCCATCGGCTACATGCACGAGGATCCGAGCCGCCCGCGCTTCTTCGCCTATCTCTCACTCTTCACCTTCGCCATGCTCATGCTGGTGACGGCGGACAACCTGCTCCAGTTGTTCTTCGGCTGGGAAGGCGTCGGCTTGGCGTCCTATCTGCTGATCGGCTTCTGGTACGAGAAGCCGTCCGCCAACGCGGCGGCCATGAAGGCTTTCGTGGTCAACCGGGTGGGTGACTTCGGCTTCATCCTCGGCATCTTCGCCATCTTCGTGATGACCGGCTCGGTGGCGTTTGAGGGCGTCTTCGCGGCGGCTCCGTCGCTGGCGGGCAAGACCATCAACTTCCTCGGCCATCACTGGGATGCGCCGACGGTGATCGCGCTGCTTCTGTTCGTGGGCGCCATGGGCAAGTCGGCGCAGTTCATGCTGCACACCTGGCTGCCGGACGCGATGG